>NZ_CAXBLF010000019.1:0-53799 GCF_963976535.1 uncultured Algibacter sp.
CATTAATTGCTGGACGAACACCAGAGTTAAATAAATCTCCATCTAAGAAAATTTGCCCATCTGTAATAGAGATTACATTTGTTGGAATATATGCAGAAACGTCTCCTGCTTGTGTTTCAATAATCGGTAACGCTGTTAAAGACCCGCCACCTTTCACTAATGGTTTTAATGAATCTGGTAAGTCGTTCATGTCTTTAGCAATATCATCATCATTGATAACTTTTGCAGAACGCTCTAATAATCTAGAGTGAAGATAGAAAACATCTCCAGGATATGCTTCACGTCCTGGTGGACGACGTAATAATAAAGATACCTCACGATAAGCAACTGCTTGCTTAGATAAATCGTCATAGATAATTAAAGCTGGACGACCAGTGTCTCTAAAATACTCCCCAATAGCCGCTCCTGCAAACGGTGCGTATACCTGCATTGGTGCAGGGTCTGATGCATTTGCAGCTACTATTGTGGTGTAAGCTAAAGCGCCTTTTTCTTCTAAATTTTTAGCAATTAAAGCTACTGTTGAAGCCTTTTGACCTATAGCAACATATATACAGAATACAGGCTCACCTGCATCGTAAAATTCTTTTTGATTTATAATGGTATCAATACAAACGGCCGTTTTACCAGTTTGACGGTCACCAATTACCAACTCACGTTGACCACGACCTATAGGAATCATAGCATCGATAGATTTGATACCCGTTTGTAATGGCTCAGTTACTGGCTCACGGAAAATAACTCCTGGTGCTTTACGTTCCAAAGGCATTTCATAAGTTTTACCAGCAATTGGTCCTTTACCGTCGATGGGGTTACCTAAAGTGTCCACAACACGACCAACAATACCTTCACCAACATTAATAGAAGCAATACGTTCCGTACGTTTTACAATAGATCCTTCTCTAACACCTACAGAAGGGCCTAACAATACGATACCAACGTTATCTTCTTCAAGGTTAAGTACGATTCCTTCTAATCCGCCTTCGAATTCTACTAACTCGCCATATTGCGCATTAGCTAATCCGTAAGCACGAACAATACCATCACCTACAGTTAATACAGTTCCTACTTCATCCAATGAAGCGCTAGCCTCAAAACCAGAAAGTTGTTGTTTTAAGATTGCTGATATTTCAGCTGGTTTTACTTCTGCCATCTCTTTTAAGTATTTAGACTCTAGACTCTAGACGTTAGAAACGTCATAGAAGAAAAGTCTTTTTTAATTTAATGTAAATTCTCGTTTTAGTTTATTTAATTGATTTGCAACACTAGCGTTGTACTGCACATCTCCTATTCTTAAAATGAAACCACCTAAAATGCTTTCATCAATATTATTTTCTACTTCAACATCTTTTCCTGTAAGTGCTTTAGCTTTTGCTAAAACTTTTTTCTTTAAATCTGCTGTTAAAACTACTGCTGTTGTAACAGTTGCTACCTCAATACCTTTAGACTCATCAAATAACTGATTGTATTTTGAAGCCACATGGCCTAAAATATCAATTCGGCTATTAGTAATTAAAGTATTTATTAAGCTATTGGTTATTTCATCAGAATTTTTAAAAACTTCTAATAAGGTCGCCTTTTTTATTGAAGAAGGGATTACAGGACTTTGAAGTGCTTCGCTTAAATCTTTACTTTCTGCTAAAGTATTAGCGATTAGCTTCAAATCATTATTTACAACCTCAGCTAAATTTTGATCTGATGCTAAACTTAATAATGCTTTTGCATAACGTATTGCTGCTCTTGCTCCTGCCATTTTTTAATGGTATAAATTTTTTCCTTTTTTCTCCCTTTTGGGGAGATTAAGAGGGGATTAGTTTAATGATTTTTCACCTAACATAGTTTCAACCAATTGTAATTGTTTGTCTTTGTTAGATAATTCAGTACGTACTACTTTTTCAGCAATCTCTAAAGATAAGCTTGCTACGTGATTTTTAAGTTCAGCCATAGCTGCTTTCTTTTCACTTTCAATAGCTGCCTGTGCTTGCTCAATAATTTTGCTAGCTTGTGCTTGTGCTTCATCTTTGGCAGTAGTAATCATTTTGTTTTTTATATCACGTGCTTCTTTCAACATGGTTTCACGTTCTGCGCGTGCTTCTTTTAAAATACGCTCATTATCTGCATGAAGGTTTTCCATCTCTTTACGAGCTTCTTCTGCAGATGCTAATGCATTTTTAATTCCATCTTCTCTTTCTTCAACCGCTCCTAAAATAGGTTTCCAAGCAAACTTTCTTAAGATTAATAATAAGAACAAGAACGTTACTAGCGTCCAAAATACCAATCCTAAACCAGGTGTAATTAAATCCATTTTGTTTCTGTTTTAAATAACTTAAATTTTAAAAAGCACTGAAATAACCAACCGTTACTTCAGTGTTTTTAGGTTTTTTACCCTTGTAAGAAAGCAACAACAACACCAAATAGTGCTACTGCCTCTACGAAGGCTGCTAAAATTAATGCAGACGATTGAATTTTTCCGTGCATTTCAGGTTGACGCGCCATAGCTTCCATAGCAGATCCACCAATCTTACCAATACCAATACCAGCTCCAATGGCTGCTAAACCAGCTCCAAGAGCTGCAATTCCAGTAATAGTCATAATATAAAATTTAAATTAATTAATGATGTTCTTCTTCTGTTGCCATGCCAAAATAAAGGGCCGACAATATTGTAAATATATATGCTTGTATTGCTGTAACAATAATTTCAATGACTGTAATAAACAATGAGAATGCTACAGATACTGGTGCAATTGCATAAGACTTAAATACAAATATTAATGACATTAATGCTAATATGATTACGTGACCCGCAGTAATATTAGCAAACAAACGTATCATTAATGATAGTGGTTTTACAAACATACCTATAATCTCAATTGGCATTAAAAATATTTTCATTGGTACAGGCACTCCTGGCATCCAAAAGATGTGTTTCCAGTAGTTTTTGTTACCACTAAAAGTGGTTATGATAAAAGTAATAGTGGCAAGTGTAAATGTGAACGCAATATTACCACTCACGTTTGCTTCATTTAAAAATGGAATCAACCCAAAAATATTATTGACCCATATAAAGAAAAAGATAGTCAGTAAATATGGCATATATCTTTTATACTTGTGCTCACCAATCATTGGAATGCCAATTTCATCACGTACAAAAATAACTAAAGGCTCTACAAAGCTTGCGATACCAGATGGCACAAAATTCTCTGACTTCTTGTATCGACGTGCAGCGGATAAAAATATTAAAAGCAATACCGCAATAGAAACCCACATCATAAAGACGTTTCTTGTAATAGACAAATCTAAAGTTGGCCTGTGTGCATTTGTTGGATGATGCTCGGCATCATAAGTTACAGCCGTTGCGCCTTCATCTAATATGTACATTTTTTCATGTACATTAACAAAACGTAGGCCGTCTTTCTCTACGATGACTTCACCACTATAATCATGTTGAAATTCTGAAGAGGAAAACGTTGTGAAACCATTACCTGTATATGCTATAATAGGCAGTGGGATTGAAACAACGTGACCATCCCAATCAAATAAATGCATTCCGTAAGCATCCTTAACGTGATGTAAAATCATCTCTTTAGGATCAAATTTCTTATCATCTCCGCCCTCTTTAGCGTCCTTGGCAAAACCCAAGCTAAATACTGATAAAAACAGAACGGTAAATACTGTACGTTTAATGGTGTTTAATGTCATTATTTGCGGCTTTAAAATACCTTGCTTTAAATTCGGTGCAAATGTACACACATAAAATGAAATGACAAATAATAATTTAATGATTATTTAGTAGTATGTTTTTAAATATAGTGTGATGATAAAATTGTTACTTTTTTTGAAGAATTCTGGTCACAGAGTACACTTCAAAAGCAAGAAAAATAAAATAAGGAACAAAAAAGTTAGTAAGATCGTAACCTTTTTGTTCTGGTTTAGATAAGATCCACGGCAACAAGAATACTATAATTAATACCATTTTTAAAAGCATTCCTAATATAAAGGCATTGAATACTTCTGTTTTACCAACAGACTCTCGGTAGTTAATTAGTGTATAAATTAGAATAACAGTAATTACATGAAACCCATAGATGTGCCACAACGGAAAAAACAAAATCACTTCTTTAGCAAAATGAAAGCTTAGATAGCTATGAATACTAAATAACAGAACACTTAAAGCAATGAGTTGAATGAGAAAGTTAGACTCTCTCTTTTTAAAAATATTATTCATTTATTGATCTTCATTTGAAGTTGCAATAATACGTCTAATTACATATACAATAGAAATAATTACAGAACTTAAAGTCAAAATTAATGTGAATAAATCGAGCTTATTAGGAAACTTTTCATCTAGCTTAACACCAATAAAAGTGCCTACTGCAATAATAGCAATCATTTGGAAGGCAATACCAGAAAGACGCGCGTAAGTATTAAGCTGTTTTCCCGGTTTCTGGTTTTCTTTGTTGTTGTTGTGGTTGTCCGCCATTATTCATTTCTTTTACGGTGCCCTTCATAACACACGTTACATTAAATGTGGCTCCTGGTTCAACGGCTAATTTACCAACTACTACTTCGCCTTCAATATGTGCAGATGATTTTAAAGTTAATGTTCCTGACAAAGCTAGTTTTCCAGAAAATTTACCTTCAAAATAAGCATCAGTTCCGTGTAAAGTGCCTTTAACTAAGCCTGCTTTACCAACAACCACTTTTCCTGAGGTTTTAATATTTCCTTCAATAGTTCCGTCAATTCTAAAATCGCCTTCGCTGTTAAAATCGCCAACCATTTTAGTGCCTTGGGCAATAATGTTTTGGCTTGATGTACCTTCTGTCATTTGTTTTTCTTTTTTGTTTTCAGAGAACATAATGTGTTAAGTTTAATTATTATCGATATTCAAATAAGCATCCAAATTTTTATGGATTTGAATGATTTGATAATTTGTAGATGATGCTACAAAATAAGGGACTTTTATTTTCTTTTGATCCTTTTCATTTAATAATTGATTAAAGGTTTTTGCTACTTGCGATGTTTTTAACCCATGAACCACTACAAATTTTGTATTCGGATTATAAACATCTATTGAGGCATTCAATTTATAATACCTTACATTTTCCAAAACGGTATCTAAGGTTTCTTTGAAACTTGAAATAGCCTCTGGTTGTGGGTCTTTAAATTGAAATATAACTTTATAATTATCAGAAATACTATCTGTATCTACAACAAATTCTTTAAGTGCTAATTTAGGTAAAATATTAGCTTCAATATTTTGTGCCTGCTTACCTTCAGGCGTATTTGCATAGGTAATTGCTAAATAATTAACCGCTTTTTGGTAAGCTTCATAACCATATAATCGACCTGTAGCTGTAGCTTTTAATAGTTCAAACTTTGGCACCATCGATTCGCCATCAAACGTTTTTATGTACTCCTCACTTTTTGAGACTACATCAACATATTCTTGATTTTCATGCTGAATATACAAGGCTTCATATAAACTTTCAGGACTGTTCTCGTCTCTTTCCGTAACTAATTCCGGATTATTTAATATGGTTGCATATCTAGATTCTGGATATTCACTGATAATATCATTCTTGGCAATTGAGGCTTCATCGTTTTCGCCTAACAATTCATAAATTTTATACAAGTTGTATTTTGAAGGCAATATTAATCTTTCCTCAGGATTACTATTTAATAAATTTTGAAATTTACTTTTTGACAATTGGTATTCCTTAAATTTCTCCTTGTATATCAATCCTAATTGGTAATAAGCATAATTACGTTCTTTAGAAATGCTGTCTATTTCTTTTTCTTCGGAAGGAATTTTAGATATATAAAATTGAGGGTCGAAACGTTCTTCATCTGAAGCAGAGGCAACAATATCAATTGTAGTATTATTATTTGCTCCACTTGAAATGTCTTTGCTAGACCACCTCCAGTTATCTTCTAAAGACCTATCACCCCATTTTTTTACAAATTCGTTTTTTCCGTAAGCTACAGTCGTTGGATTGTAAAAATAAAATACAGTGGATTGGGTTTGATCTCCAACTCTATTTGGTTGCGCACCAAAAGTGTTAACGGTTGCCAAACCAGTATTACGTTCAGCAGCTTCTTGCTTTTCTATTTCTTTTTCGGCTTCAGCTTTTAAGTCTTCAACAAAAGATTCAAAATAAGCCAACTTTTCCGCTTCTGGTAAATTCACCAATCTTAAAACACTATCATTTACTTTGGCAATAGACTCATAAAATATAACGTCTTTTAAGTTATCACGTTTACGTTTTATAACGCGATAAGGTTTCGAGTTAAGCACCAAATTACTCATGGTGCTATCATAATACTCTCCCGCATCGGCGTAAACAGAAGCATCAAAATTCATGTCGCCTAAAGTTTCATAATTCTTAGCCTTTAAGAGCTTATCTCGCGTATTCGTTCGCAAAGATTTATTGTAATATGCTACAGCCAACGAGTCTGAACCATTTTGTAAATGGTACGCCCCTATTTGGTGATAAATTTTATCTAAATATGGGCGGTTTTCTCTATTTTCTTCAAGTTCAGCAAGCAACTCCGTAACTTCCAGCTTATTTCCATTGTCAAAGTCGAAGTTTTTAACTTTTTCCAAATAGGCAGAAATCATATAGATTCTAGGTGTTTTTCTGTTAAGCTCAATCACTTTATCAAAAACGATATTGGCACTGTCTTTATAACCTAGTACATTATACAATTGGCCCTGAATAAAACGGTAACGCCCGCGCTCATCATTGTTTTTTGTGGCATTTGATGCGATTTCTAACTGTGTAATTGCAGTGTCAACAGATTTAGTGTTTAAATAAGCTTGCGCAAGTATAGACGTTGCATCAGCTAAATCTTGACCTTCTAGATCTTCTTGTTTTAAAAGTCGTTTTAGATTTTCTATCGCTAATTCGTTATTATCTAGCCTAATATTTGCTTTTTCTCGCCACACCTTAGCTTGATTAATCTTATCGCTTGCTGGGTATTTATAAAGAATATAGTTAAGTGCTTCTAATGCGGGCACAAAACGCTGATCGAAATATCTAGCTTTACCTAAAAGCAAGTAAGCTTCATCCATTTGCGGATTATTCTCCTTTCCATCAATATTCATATTGTGCTTTTGAATCGCTTTTGCAGCCTTCTCTTCAGCTCTAGTAAAATTTTCGTTTTTAGATTGACCAGGAAGTACTATATCTTCAAAAATTTGCATGCGTTCTATGGGTAAAACTTCCCAATAGTTATCAAAATACGCATCATTAAGATTGCTTTTACCTTGCTCTAAAGCATTGTAACCATTATAAAGCGCATTGAATTCTGCAGTAACCGCATGAAAATTTCTATTTATAAATTTATCCTTTTTCCTAGAACAACTTATTGCAAGAAAAGTTAAGAATACAACTAGTAGTATGGTTTTAGAAGGTGTTTTCATTTACTTAAAAATTTTTATTTCTAAATGGAATAAAATAAAAATTTCCTGCGTAAATCAACCGTTTCGCTTTGTCACAAAAAATTATATTTTTTATGAAATTAAACAAAAAAATAAATTTATTTGTGCTCATTTCAATGCTGGTGTTTTAGTCTAAATAATAACTATAAATGCTTGATATTATTATATAGAATGGTAAAAATAAGCATCTTTTTGTATTTACCTAAAAAACGGATAGAGAAAATGGTCTCGCAAAGACGCTAAGACGCAAAGTTTACACTGGGTTTAAAAGGAATTTCGCTGAGATGCACAGACTTTTCACAGAGATTCGCAGAGAGAAACTAACTAGATTTGAGAGTTAAAATATCTCAAGTTAGAGTTTTATCTGCGTTAAAGAAACAATGCTGGCGGTTAGGTGCGCAAGGGATTGAGGCATTTGTTGAAGCTCTTTTTGTGTTGTTGCACCTATGCAACACAAAAAAGCGACTGCCGAAAGCCCTACCCTAAAGGGATGCGCCCAAAATAAAATATTACAAAACCGTTTCTGAACCAGAAAAATGCGCCTCAAGTTCTTTTAAAGTAGCTGCGCTTGTAGCTAAGTCTTTTACCACTTCGCCTTTTTCTAAAACCACTATGCGCTCGCAAACATCGGTAACATGCGTTAAATCATGACTTGAAATTAATACTGTAACACCTTGTTTTTCAGCTAATTCTTTAATAATATTTTTAAGTCGGATTTGAGTTGTTGGATCTAGGTTTGCAAAAGGTTCATCTAAAACAATAACTTCTGGGTTTCCAATTAGCGCTGCTACAATACCAGCTTTCTTTTGGTTGCCTTTACTTAAATCGCGCAAGTACTTCTTTTGCCCAATTATTTCACCATGGAAAAAGTCTTCAAACTTTGACACAAGTGCGTTAACGTCTGCTTTATTTTGTCCACGTAATTCCCCAATAAAGTAAAAATACTCTTCGGGCGTTAAGTAGCCAATTAAAAAGCTTTCGTCTATAAATGCAGAAGTAAATGGTTTCCAGTCTTCACTTTTATTTACCTGCACATCATTATTCTTTATATAGCCAGTTGTAGGTTGAATTAAATCTAAAAGTAAGCTGAAATAGGTTGTTTTTCCAGCACCGTTATTGCCTACTAAACCGAAGCTTTGACCTTTAGGAATCTCTAAAGATTCAATATTCAAAACTTGGTTTCCGCTGTATTTTTTTGATAAATTAGAAGTTGTTATCATGATATAATCTATTAGTTATTTTGATCGAAAGCATCAATCATTTTATATTTTGAATCTAAATATTTCTGAGTTATTGATTTCATTAATTTCTGATGTAACACGATGCCTATCACTCCAAGAATGACTAAAACTAAACATGCTATTTCAAAGCCAATCAAAAAATAGAATCCTGCAAATAATCCCATTGGCAAAAGCAATAAAGGAATCCCAATTAGCCATTGTACTGCGCCTGTACCTTGGTAGTTAAATGCTGCTTTTTGACTTAAATCTATTTTTTTTCTGTTGAAAGACCCTCCAAGTAAAATAACATGGGTATTAACTCCAATATTGTAAATAGCTGCTGCAAAATGTGCCAATAGTATTTTCCATCCAAAGAATACATAAGGAATACCTAAAACAAACAAAATCATTACACTTACAGCCATTAAAGTGAATTTTGACTTTAAATATTGCTCATATTTTATGTTTTGACTCATTAACAGTTTGTAATAACCACTATCCCAAGCAGGAATAAACTGCCCAAAGTTAATTAGAAAGATACCTGTTGAAAACACACCAATAAAAACAAAAAACCAAGGCATATTTTGATACATAGGCTGCGGATAGAAAAATAAACCATACAATAGACCAATGGCTAACATCCAAACTGAAGATTTTGTACGTTTGTTACGCCAAATTAATTTTAAATCGAGCTGCATAAACGGAGCGATGTCTCCAAAGTTTTTAGTCCATTCCAAATTTGATGCATTTACTTCTTTAATTTTGGTTTTTAACCCACTATCTAAAAACAGCTTTTGTCTCAACAGTTTAAAATTGAACACATAACACAAAACGAGAAGCCCTAAAGGCACTATGATTAAAAAAGGATAGTTATAAATAGCATTGAAACCGCTTCCAATTATTTTATTAAAAGCAATTATATTAAAATGATTAAGTGCGTATAAACCCCCTACAATTAAAATTACTGGTAGAAAGGATAATTCTTTTTCTGCAGAAAAACTTTCAATGATGAAATTTAAAAAGTTTATAATGAGTACAACCAAAATTAACGCAAGCATCCATACCAAAACATTTGCCACTGGATAATCTTTAAATAGTAAGGTAATTCCAAACGGAATAATGGCAAATAGTGGTAAAAAGTTGAAAAATGACAACGCTGATTTACCGAGAACGTAATTTACCACTGTCCCTCTGTTTATTGGTAGTGTTAATAATGGCATTACACTCATTACAGGAAGTTTTTGGAAGAAAAAACGAAAAACTAAATCGGTTAAAATCCAATAAAAAAGAAAACTATTCACAATTAATAAGGGATCTTGATCTGGATAAACCTTCTTAAGACCAGGGAATAATAATAACCCCATACCTAAAAACATGGCGATAAAATACAAGCTTAAAAACCCCATGAAGATTTTAATGCCTAAACTTTTTCCAAAACTGGCAGACCTAAAAAAAGCCTTCCATTCTAAACTTAAAAAACGTTTTATCATATTTGATGGTTTTAGTTTTCTTAAAAGTAAGTGTTATTTAGTTTTAAAATGTTACACTTTTTAAATCATATTTATTGGTTCCATATTATTCATCGCGGAATTTAGGATTTACCAAAGCACGCATGTTTCTAATATAACTTTCTAATTCTGCAAGTTTTTCAACAGTTTCTTTTGTTCCGGCTTCCGTTAATTGGTAGTACTTACGAACCCTGTTACCAACTTTAACAACTTCAACACCCAATAAACCTTGAGCTTCTAATTTATGCAATGCTGGATATAAAGCACCTTCTGTTAATTGAAGCTCATTTTTTGTGATTTCTTTTACCTTTTGAGTTATTTCATATCCATACATTTTATCATTCTCGTTTAAGAGCTTTAAAATAATGGTTGTTAAGCTGCCTTTATATAAATTTGAAGGTTCCATAGTGGTTCAAATATATACATAAAATTCTTATGCATAAAATTACTATGTATTATTTTTTATAGAAAAAATGTGCTATTTTTTATAGGCTTCACTATTTTAGCCGAAAACTATTATATATGTCATCATTTCATAAACTTTCAGTAAAAAACATAAAAAGAGAAACCGATAAAGCCATTAGTATATCTTTTAATCTTCCTGAAAATTTAAAAGATCTTTTTGCCTTTAAAGCAGGACAGTATATTACTTTAAAAACTGCTATAGATGGCAATGAAGTACGTCGTGATTACTCCCTTTGTGTTTCTCCTAAAAGTGGTGAGTTAAAGATTGCGGTAAAAGAAGTAAATGATGGCACGTTTTCCGCTTATGCAAATAACACATTGAAAGTTGGCGATACTATTGAAGTTGCACCACCTAAAGGGCGATTTATATTTGAGCCAAACGATTCTAAAACTAAAAATATAGCGCTTTTTGCTGCAGGTAGTGGCATTACTCCTATTTTAAGTATTGTTAAATGTGCCTTAGAAGAAGAGGTATATAGCAAAGTTATATTGGTTTATGGTAATAAAACCACTGAAGACACCATGTTTCTAAATGAACTTTTGGAACTTCAACATGCGTATAAAGATCGATTTTCAATTCAATTCGTTTTTAGTCAACAAGATGAAGACGATTCTATTTTTGGAAGAATAGAAAAAAGCACTGTTAATTATGTGATGAAAAACAAGCACAAACATGTTGATGTTGATGCCTTTTACCTATGCGGTCCTGAAGCTATGATTCACACCGTTAAAGATGTTCTAACTGAACATGATATTGATGAAAATCGTATTCATTTTGAACTTTTTAAAGCTGCTAAACCCGCAGAAGTTAAAGAAGATGTTGTTACTAGTGGTAGTACACAAATTTCAATTACGGTAGATGATGAGACCACAACTTTTGAAATGTCTCAAAAGCAAACCATTCTTGAAGCCGCATTAGATGAGGATTTAGACGCCCCTTATTCTTGCCAAGGCGGTATTTGTAGCAGCTGTTTAGCTCGAGTTACTGAAGGCGAAGCTACGATGAGGCAAAATAATATTTTAACCGAAAGCGAAGTTGCTGAAGGTTTAATCTTAACGTGTCAAGCGCATCCAACGACGCCTACAATCACTATTGATTATGATGATGTTTAATCCCCTCTGCTCTTTGGGCATCTCCCCGAAGAGGAGAAATTAACCTCAGACCGCTTCGCTGTTAGATTATAGATTTGATTTTTTCAAGAACAGTCTCAGGTGTTATGCTACCCGAAGCTTCCTTATAATTTTCTGGATATTTATTTCCATAGATCGAAGTTGGTATTCGTGGAAACCTTTTTCTTTCAGCCATTAAAGCATGATTTTCGGGCTGATTAAAAGGTGTAAAACCAGCAAACGGATGTGTAACGCCCCAAATAGTAATTACTTTAACACCAAGCATTGCTGCAATATGTGCGTTTCCAGAATCCATAGAGAGCATTACATCAAGATTTGAAATCACATCCATTTCTTCATCAAGGGTGACTTTTCCTGCTAGATTGATTGTGTTGTCAAAGCTATCTTCAAATTTATTGAGAATTTCTGACTCATTTTCACCACCTCCAAATAAAAAAACTTTGTAATCTTTGGATAGGTTTTCAATAACATGCTTCATTAAGTTTAAAGGATATATTTTCCCTTCATGAGTTGCAAAAGGAGCGATTCCAATCATTCTTTTTGAATCATCCCCTATAAGTGTTTGAAGTTTTCTATTCAAATCTACTGGTTTTGGGAAACTAGGGGTAGCCAAATCAACTTTGTAACCTAATTTCTCAAATACATCAGCATATCTCTGATGCGTAGTTTTGAGTTGTTTAAATACTTTACCTGAAGTCAATAGACTTTTTTCTTTTCGCCCTTTATCAATCGTAACTAAACGTTTGCAACTAATGAACTTTTTTAGGATGTTACTCCTAAGAACATTGTGCAAGTCGGCAACTACATAAAACTTTTTTTTATTGAGTTCTCTCGCCAATTTATATAAACCAAAAATACCTTTATGCTCACCTTTAACATCTACAGGAAAAACTTCAACATTTTCTAAATTTCTGAAAAATGGTTTAAAAAAAGCTCGAGTTAAAACAGTTATTCTAAGTTCAGAATGTTGATGAGTAAGTGCACGTAAAACGGGGACTGTCATAGCGACATCTCCCATGGCTGAGAGACGAATTACCAAAATATGTTTAGTTTTTTTAGACATAAAAGTTATTATGTCATGTTGAGCGCAGTCGAAACATCTTTAAAGTGAGATTCTTCACTTCGATCAGAATGACATATTATTATTTCTGAGAACGAAGTACAGGATTCAGCTCATCATCATTATACATCTTCATCTGCTTGTACACCTTCATATACTTATCCCCTTTTTCAATATCACTTAAAAGTGTATCAATTGCAGTTGATAAGTCAACACGTTGTTCTAATAAAATATCTAATTTCGTCTGGCAAGCTGCCTTATGTTCCGCGGAAGCGTCATTACGAGTAGCTTCCTCATTCATATGATACACTTTTAAAGCCAAAATAGACAATCTATCTACGCCCCAAGCCGGACTTTCAGTATTAATAGTGGCATCAGTTTTTACAGAAGCATTCTTATATTTTTCTAGAAAATAACTATCAATGTACTCCACCATATCAGTTCTGTCTTGGTTAGAAGCATCTATTTGACGTTTCAATGTTAATGCAGCAACTGGATCAATTTGTGGGTCACGAATAATATCTTCATAATGCCATTGAACAGTATCTATCCAGCTTTTTCTGTATAATAAATGTTCTAGCAAATCGCTTTCTGGATAAGCGTTTTCAAAAGGCTGATCTACAGTGTTAATAACGTGGTATTTTTCAATAACTTCTTGGAAAATTTTATTGGCTTTATTTGTAAACATATTTGTGGAATTTTAAGGTACAAAAATACGTAAATTATATAAGAATATTGAACAAAACTACTGCTTGTAGCGAATGAAATATGTTTAAGAATAAATTATTACTTGGGTTTTATTAACTTTACTCTTCCTAATTTAGATTTAGACTCATGCACATTCATAATATATCACTTGAAAATTCCATATTGAACAATTTTATTTCTGAAATTAGACATGTTGAAATTCAAAAAGACAGTATGCGTTTTAGAAGAAATATTGAACGTATAGGAGAAATTTTAGGGTATGAAATGAGCAAAAGCTTAAGTTATAATACTGAACCTATTGAGACACCTTTAGGGACATGCGCTATTAATTTACCAGAAAACGAAATTGTACTATGCTCTATTTTAAGAGCAGGTGTGCCATTACATAATGGCTTGCTAAATTACTTTGATACAGCAGAAAATGCTTTTATTTCTGCTTATAGACATCATAAACATAACCCGGAAAGTTTTGAAATTATAGTAGAATATTTAGCCTGCCCTAATTTAGAAAACAAAACACTTGTTTTAGCAGACCCAATGTTAGCAACCGGACAATCTATGGTTGCAACTTTTGAAGCTTTAAAGCCTTTTGGAACTCCTAAAGAAATACACCTAATAAGTGTTATTGGAGCTCAAGAAGGCGTTGATTTTGTTAAACAAAACTTTGATGATAACACACATTTATGGATTGCTGCCATTGATGAAACCTTAAATGATAAAGGCTATATTATTCCTGGGCTTGGTGATGCTGGCGATTTAGCATTTGGTAAAAAACTACAGCAGTAATAACAAAAAAGGAGCAATAACTAATACTGCTAAAAAGATTTCTTTAAACCATTTTTCTTGGATAATATCAATGTAGTTCGCAATAATAATCGCTAAAGGAGCAAATAAAAATAAAAACTCACTTCCATTTTTATCTGGTGCTTGTATCACGATAAAAAAACCAATTATGGCTGCTAAAATGATGGTTTTAAACGATGCCCTAAACGCCTTTTTCTTCTTTTTTATGTTTTGCGAATAAAATATTGAAGACCAAATACCGAAGGATAGCAACAGTGTAATAGCAATTAAATATTGAACGGAATTGTAATTGCTGAAATCGTAACTAATTTCTGGAGACAGATTAATTATTTCGAAAAAACTATCATACAAAACCACTGAAACGCTAAAGGAAAGAATAAAAACAGCAAATACTCCTAAAAAAGGGATGATCCAATGCCTGATATTATTATCAGTATACAGAACAAGTGATAAGATTATTAAAATAAAAAATAGAATAGACCAGAAATAAAATAATGCTGCGATAGCTATCCAAAAAGCAGCATCAAAAAGTTTTTTCTTTGTGTTTTTTGGAGAGCGTAAACTAACAATTCTTCTCAACCCTATTAAAACAAAAAAGTTAGATAGCAATACGTTTGAATGATTTGTTGTTTGTGTAATGAATAATAAGAAGAGACTAAACAATACTATTTCATAGTTGCTTTTGTTAGTCAAACTGTTCTTATTAACAATAAAATTTAAAAGTAAAATAGAAGCAAAAATTATAAACAATAGTAAGGCTTGCTTTAGCACAAATTCGAGAGTTATCGTCTCATTTACTCTATTAATTCTGGCTACTATAAAAGCCAAAAGCGCAATAAAAAAAACAATAATAAAATATATTGGTCTAGATTTATTAAAAAAGCTTGTTATCATTAACTGTTTTTGTATTTTTGCTATGTAAATATACTAACTATATAATGGTTAGTGGATAATAAATAAACACAAAATGAAAGATTTCTTTTACGCTATACAAGATTTATTTGTTGATGTCCTTTTCGCACCTTTTGATGCTTTAAGAGCATTAGAACTTGAAAGTTGGTTTGGAGCAAACGTAGTTTCTTGGATTTTTTTAATTATTGGACTTGTTGCCTTTGTTTACTGGATGTTACAACTTAAAAGTTTCAACGACAACAATGAAGAAGATAAAAGTATTTCTTCTCACTCCTATTTGTAAAACTCCTTTGATTAATAATTTGTATAAAACGCTCTTTTTTGCTTAAAATTTTCAAATAAAAAATTTCTTGAAGCCAACTATCCCCGAGGTAAGCCATAGGGGTATTTCGCTGGTTTCATTTTGGCTCTGGGGACAAAAATTGAAATTTTATATTTTGCCCCACCCGGAATTGCGAAAAGGCAATTCTGACCTCCCCTAAGGGGATGTGAATTCGGAAACCCCGAGGCAGAACCATCGGGGAATTATTTAGATTAAAACAATAGATTTTCATTTTCTACTTGCCTAATATCTTATTCAAATTAGTTTAAATCGAATCCAATATCTTTACGATAATGCATCTTATCAAAATGTAGTTTTTCTATACTTTGGTAAGATTTTTTTATGGCTTCTTGGTACGTGTTTCCATAAGATGTAATAGCCATAACTCGACCTCCGGAAGTTACAATTTTTCCATTCTCATTTTGTGCACCTGCATGAAACGCAATAGAATCTTCAATAGTTTCAATACCAGTAATTTCTTTACCTTTTTCATACGCCTCAGGGTAACCACCTGAAACAGTCATTATTGTTGTAGCAGCGCGTTCATCAATTTCAATATCAATTTTATCTAAATCGCCATGAGCCATAGCTTGTAAGATTTCAACAAAATCATTTTTTAATCTTGGTAAAACTACTTCAGTTTCTGGATCGCCCATTCGCACATTATATTCAATCACTTTAGGGTCGTCACCAACTTTAATAATTCCAATAAATACAAAACCAACATAAGGTAAGTTGTCCTTTTTAAAACCATTAATTGTAGGTTTTACAATGCGCTCTTCAATTTTTTTAAGAAAGGCATCTGTAGCGAAAGGCACTGGAGAAACGGCTCCCATACCGCCTGTATTTAAACCTGTATCACCTTCACCTATACGTTTGTAATCTTTTGCAGTTGGTAAAATTTTATAGTTTGTACCATCCGTCAAAACAAAACAGCTTAGCTCAATACCATCCAAAAACTCCTCAATAACCACTTTTGTACTTGCTTCACCAAATTTAGCATCCACAAGCATGCTTTTTAGTTCCGCTTTAGCATCATCTAAATCCTTTAAAATAACAACACCCTTTCCTGCGGCCAACCCATCTGCCTTTAAAACGTAAGGCGCGTTTAAAGTTTCTAGAAAAGCATAGCCTTTTTTTAAAGTTGCTTTAGTGAAACTTTCATAAGCAGCTGTTGGAATATTATGTCGATATAAAAATTCTTTTGCAAATTCTTTACTTCCTTCTAACTCAGCAGCAGCTTTTTGCGGACCGATAACAGATACATGTTTAATAGCATTATCATTTAAAAAATAATCATGAACTCCTTGTACTAAAGGATCTTCTGGACCAACAACAACCAAATCAATATGCTTATCTATGACTAATTCTTTAATTGCTGGAAAGTCTGTAACGCCAATATTTATGTTTGTTGCAACTTGTGCTGTTCCAGAATTTCCTGGTGCTACAAATAGTTTTTTGCATTTTGGACTTTGTGCAATTTTCCAAGCAAAAGTGTGTTCTCTCCCACCAGAACCAAGTATTAAGATATTCATAGTTACCGTTGTTTCCGCAAAAATAAAATTAATGCCACGAATACACGAATTTTTTTTATTTACTTTACAAACAATCTATTTTTAAGGTGAATTTATTTGATTTGTCATTGCAATTAAACGGCTTTCCCATCAAGGAAGCCTCACGTGTGTTGAAAACAATTCAAAATACCAGTGAAACTAATTTTGAGGCTTATGTTGAAGACAAAAAGCGGGAGATTATTGCATATCACTTAAAAAATAATCCGTTTTATAAGTCATTTGCAAATAAAGTGGATCTTTCAGACTGGAATACCATTCCAATACTGACGAAAAAGGATTTACAAAAACCTTTAGAAGAACGCCTTTCAAAAGGGTTTAAAAAAAATGCTATTTACGTTAATAAAACCTCTGGTTCATCGGGCGACCCTTTTGTTTTTGCTAAAGACAAATTTAGTCATGCTTTAACTTGGGCGGTTATACAAAATCGCTTTGGCTGGCATTACTTAAATTTCAATAGCTCTAAACAAGCTCGATTTTATGGTATTCCTTTAGACAAAAAAGGCTATTATAAAGAACGTTTTAAGGATAAACTCAGCAGCCGATTTCGATTTTCTGTGTTTGATTTAAGTGATGCTGCTTTTGAAAAACATTTAAAAACATTTCAATCAACACCATTCGATTATATTAATGGTTACACAAGTTCTATTGTGCAGTTTGCTAAATTTCTTCTAATAAAAAATTGCGTTTTAAAAGATATTTGTCCTACTCTAAAAGCATGTGTAGTAACTTCTGAAATGCTTTTTGAAGACGACAAAGAGCTCATGAAAAAACAATTTGGCGTGCCTGTAATTAATGAATATGGCGCTTCAGAATTAGATTTAATCGCCTTTGAAAACCCGAACGGAAAGTGGCAAGTAAATAGTGAAACCTTATTTGTTGAAATTCTTGATGGACATAATAATGTTTTACCATACGGCGAAGAAGGACGCATCGTAATTACTTCACTTTACAATAAAGCGCACCCGTTTATTAGATATGACATTGGAGATATTGGAATCCTTTCAAAAGACAGTACCCTTAAAACACCGATTCTTGAAAAATTATTAGGACGTACTAACGATATTGCTATTTTACCAAGTGGCAAAAAAGCCGCAGGGTTAACGTTTTATTACATCACTAAAAGTATTATTGGAGATGATGGTAAAGTAAAAGAATTCGTTATTGAACAACTTAAACACGATACTTTTAAAATTATTTATGTAAGTTCTGAATCGCTTTCAGAAGAAAAAAAGAAGATAATTACAGCTGAAATGGAAAACTATCTTGAAAAAGGGCTTCAAATTAAATTTGAAAAACAAGACCAGTTGATTCGTTCAAAAAGTGGTAAATTGAAACAGTTTTCATCTTATATTCAAAACATATGAATATTACTATAGTTGCTGGGGCAAGACCAAATTTTATGAAAATTGCTCCTATTATTGATGCTATTCAAGAAAAGAAAAAGGAAGGTTTTAACCTAAATTATAGGCTTGTACATACTGGTCAGCATTACGATAAAAATTTAAGTGGTACTTTTTTTGAGGAGTTAAATATTCCGCTTCCCGATAGTAATTTAGAAGTAAAAAGTGGCACGCAGGCAGAACAAACGGCGGCCATAATGATTGGTTTCGAAAATGAATTGAAACAAAACCCGTGCGATTTGGTATTGGTTGTTGGTGATGTTACCTCAACTATGGCTTGTACTATAGTTGCTAAAAAAGCGCATATTAAAGTAGCCCATGTTGAAGCTGGAATTCGCTCTGGAGATATGCGAATGCCTGAGGAAATTAACAGAATTGTTACTGATAGTTTAACTGATTATTTCTTTACTACTTCAAATTATGCCAATGAAAATTTAATCAAATTAGGTGTTTCAAAATCAAATATCTTTTTTGTTGGTAATGTGATGATTGATACGTTACTTAAAAATGAAAATAGGCTTAAAAAACCATCACTTTGGGATGATTTAAACTTATCTAACAAAGAATATTTGGTCATGACGCTTCATAGACCAAGTAACGTAGATGAAGAACATCTATTAAAAAGATTGATTACTCAAATTGTGACATTAAGTAAAGATTATCCTATTATTTTTCCTGTTCACCCAAGAACGGAAAAACTTTTGCGTCACTTAAATTTAAATTTTGAGAATTTGCATTATGTAAATCCGTTGGGTTATTTAGAGTTTAATTATTTAGTAAAACATGCTTTAGCCGTAATAACTGATTCTGGTGGTATTACCGAAGAAACTACCGTTATGAACATACCTTGTATAACGTTACGTGATTCTACTGAACGCCCAGAAACATGTGATATAGGCACCAATATTTTAGTAGGGAGCGATTCTGAAAAAATTAAAAATGCTTTTAATATATTACTTTCGGGTACTTGGAAACAAGGTGAAATTCCAGAATTATGGGATGGAAACGCTGCAAAAAGAATTGTTCATCATTTAGCATCAATGAGACGTTAAAAATGAAAGACATTCTTATAATAACAAATTATTTTCCACCTGAAACTGGTGCGGCTTCAAATCGTATTTTTCATTTGGCTGAAGGACTTCAAAAGTATAATTTTAAAGTTTCGGTTATTACTCCTTTGCCAAATTATCCTAAAGGTAAAGTTCTTGAAGGCTATAGAGGCCGATTTAAGCACACTTCAACTGAAAACAACATAACCATAAGTCGGTTATGGATTTACGCTAGTAACTCTAAGAATAAATTGTTACGTCTTATTGCCATGTTATCGTATAGTTTTAGCTTAATTTGGTTTTTTGCTTGGAATAAAATCCCTAAAACGGTAATCATCCAATCACCTCCCTTGCTAGTTGCGTTTACCTCAGTATTTTTTCTACGTTCAAAAACACGAAAAACAATAGTGAATGTAAGTGATTTGTGGCCTCTTGCTGGACTAGAACTAGGTGCTTTTAAAAAGAATTTCAGTTACAAATTACTAGAAAAAATAGAGCATTTCAACTATAGACATGCAAATTTAGTTTTGGGACAAAGTGAAGAAATACTAACATATATAAAGTCTCTTTACCCTAAAAAGGAAACGTTCTTATATCGAAATTACCCAGATTTCAGTACGCCTTTACCAAATGCTGAAATACATAACGCCGAAAAGATAAAAATGGTTTATGCGGGTTTATTGGGTGTTGCTCAAGGGGTTTTAAAGCTCTGTGAGAAGTTAGATTACTCTAAAGTTCAATTTCACATTTATGGCGCTGGAGCAGAACAAAACGCCATTGAAAGTTTAATTAAAAATCAACCAGATTTAGATATTGTTTATCATGGTGAGGTCACAAGACAGTTATTACATCAAGTATTACCCGAATATGACATGACTATAATTCCATTACTTAATAGAATTTATGGCTCAGTGCCCTCAAAAATATTTGAATTTGCGCGCTTAGGAATACCCATGTTATATTTTGGCGGTGGCGAAGGCGAAACTATTATTAAAAAACATGGATTAGGATGGGTTGCAGAGGCAAGTAATTATGAAGATTTAAACACTGTAATTTCAAAATTAGACACTTCAAAATTACAATCAAAAAATAGAATTAGAATACAAGAAACAGCTTTTGAGAATTTTGGTTTTAGCAATCAATTAATTCAATTTATTAAGCTTCTTTAATACGCTTTTTCTTCACCTTTTAGAGCATTCATAAGTGTTTGAGAAATAATTTTTAAATCAAGCAATAGCGACCAGTTTTCAATATAGAAAATATCATATTTTACACGGCTTATTATATCATCATCTGTTTCAACCTCTCCTCTAAAGCCACTAACTTGAGCTAATCCCGTAATACCTGGTTTAACAAAGTGACGTACCATAAATTTATCGATTCTTTGGGCATATAAATTAGTATGACTTACCATGTGCGGTCTTGGGCCAACTACCGACATATCACCAAATAACACATTAAAAAACTGTGGTAATTCATCTATGCTCGTTTTTCTAATAAAAGCACCCATTTTAGTTATCCTTTGGTCACCTTTTTTAGCTTGAGTCAGGTGTGCATTTTTATTTGGAGTCATAGACCTAAATTTATAACAATCAAACTCCTGATAATTAAACCCATTTCTTGACTGCTTAAAGAAAACAGGTCCTTTGGATTCTAACTTAATCAGTATTGCTAAAATTGGAGTTAACCACGACAACACAAAAACGATGACGAATAAAGAAAATAAAATATCAAAAATCCTTTTTACAAATTGGTTTACCGATTCTTGAAGCGGAATAGCTCGTAATGATAAAATAGGGATATAGTCGTAATATTCATATTTAAGTTTCTTAGAATAAATTTCTTTATTGTCTGGAATAAATTTTAACTCACGTAAATTATTATCCGCGAAATCTATTAATTTATTTATCTGTTTATTAGATAGTTCGGC
Organism: uncultured Algibacter sp.; assembly: GCF_963976535.1. Classification (NCBI taxonomy): domain Bacteria; kingdom Pseudomonadati; phylum Bacteroidota; class Flavobacteriia; order Flavobacteriales; family Flavobacteriaceae; genus Algibacter; species uncultured Algibacter sp. Next base: position 21,524 of record NZ_CAXBLF010000019.1, read on the forward strand.
TACTGAAAAATAAATCTCATCGATATTATTTTCTATTATATAATCGAAACAATTTTCCAAATTAAAATCTGCGTCTTTTCCACTAAATTGAGCATGAAATTTATAACCAAAATCCAATCTTGTATTAAATGTTTTGATTAATTGTCTAGCTTTTTCATTACTGCCAATCACTATAACTTTTCTGATATTCCCTCTTAATATTATTCTATATTTTTTTAATAAAAAGATTGTTAGAAACTTAAATATACAAATTAGTAAAAAAACTAATAATAAGTAGCTCCCTAAAGCTAACCTACTAACATTAGGTTGTTTAAAAAATCCTATAAAAGCATAAAGCGCTATGGCGAAAAACACGATTTGCCTAAACAAAAGTGGAATCATTTGAATTAACCTTGTGTGCCGTTGTACTTCGTAAAAATGATTTTTAACAGCAATAATTATCCAAGAAATAGATACATATAAACAAAAAGCATAAACATTCTTTAAATTTATTTCAAAGTAAAACACAGCCATATTAATTATGACTAAGTCTGTAAAACCGAATAAGGGTTTTATTAAACTAGAATATCTTCCTTTTTTATAGTCCACTTATTTTTTTATATGTGCTTTAAAATCTTTATGAGCACTTTTATATAATTCGTCTTCAGATAAAGATTTAAAATAATCATAAGTTATCTTCATTCCTTCGGCTCTACTAATCTTTGGCTCCCAATTTAGTATTTTTTTTGCTAAACTTATGTCTGGCTGCCTTTGTAATGGATCATCTTGAGGTAATTTTTTATAAATTATCTTTTGATTAGTTCCTGTTAATTTTATAATTTCTTCAGCAAACTCTTTAATTGTTATTTCGTGAGGATTACCAATATTAACGGGGTTTGTATAATTGCTTAAAAGTAACCTATAAATCCCTTCAACTTGATCGTCAACATAACAAAAAGATCGTGTTTGTAATCCGTCACCAAAAACAGTTAAATCTTCTCCTCTAAGGGCTTGACCAATAAAAGCAGGAATCACTCTTCCGTCATTAAGCCGCATCCTTGGTCCGTAGGTATTAAATATACGTGCAATTCGGGTTTCCAATCCGTGAAACCTATGATATGCCATGGTTATGGATTCTTGAAAACGTTTAGCTTCGTCATAAACACCTCGAGGTCCAATGGTATTAACATTCCCGTAATAATCTTCTGATTGTGGGTGTACTAAAGGATCTCCGTAAACTTCTGATGTAGACGCAATAAGCATACGAGCATTTTTAGCTTTGGCCAATCCCAAAAGATTATGTGTGCCTAAAGCGCCTACTTTCAAGGTTTGTATTGGGATTTTTAAATAATCTATAGGGCTTGCAGGTGAAGCAAAATGTAAAATATAATCTAGGTTTCCTCTAAGTTCTATAAAATTGGTTACATCGTGAGCTACAAATTCAAAATGCTCTAAACCAAATAAATGTTCAATGTTTTTTTTATCACCCGTGATAAAATTATCCATAGCCACAACATGGTAGCCTTCTTTAATGAAGCGATCGCATAAATGGGAGCCCAAGAAGCCCGCTGCTCCCGTTATTAGTATTTTTTTCATTTTCTTTAATTCACTGAAAAAATATTAAACTAAATTTTATTTAGACCTATTGTTATAATTTTTGTTCAAATCATAGTAGTCTGATATTACTTTAATTGCTTAATAAGAATATTAAACCATTATAAGATTCGATTCTCATTAGATCTTTACGAATTTAAATATGCCCAATTAGAATTTTAAGCCTCAATTTTTTTATTCATTTAATAAAATATCATCTGCTTTAAATTACTGAAGACTCACTTGTATTATTTAAACCTTTCTTCCAAAACAATACTATAAAACATGCAAATTTAATACTATTAAAAAATAAATTCCACTATTATAACTCAATATATCATTATCACTCAAAATTCTTTTATACTCAGCTTTGTTTCCGATATAAAATATCCACTTATTAATACAAATAAAAGAGGTTGATTGGCATCTGACAAAAAACCACTAGAAAAAAAAGAAGTTAACCCCACAGAGGCTAAAATAAACAAATAGAATTTGCTAAAATTTGTAAATTGATATAATGTTTTAAAAAAAAGATAAAATGCATATATCCCAAAGCATCCAAATAAAAGATATAGATCTATCAGTCCAAATTCCGTTCTAATCTCATAGAATTTTGGTCCACCTAAAATATAATTAGGTAATCTCCATGAGTTTATTACATCAGCATATGTTTTAACCAACAATTGGTCTCTATATGAAGTAACACTAGTTAATAGTCCTTGATCATTATAAATATTTATAAATATTTGAAATTTTGATTCAAAAAAGAATTTTAATTTCAAGAAGAAAATAATAACGAAAATAATAATAACTGATATTAACGAATAAAATTTTAAGTTTTTAAATAGTTTAAATTTGAAAAAATGATACAAACACAATATTATCAAGAAAAAATATATTTTTTTAGTGCCAATCAAAAGAGAAATTAAAAGCACAAAACTAAATTCTAAATGATTTTTTAACTTAAAAAAAACTTTATAATAATAATAAAGTATAAATAATATAAAATAATAACTAGCTTGATTGCTTGTGTTATAAAACCCCATAAATCCAAACCTTTCAAAAGTAAAATAAGTTTTGAACAGATTAATGTTAAAAAAGAAGCTTAATAAAATAACAGCAGCATTTATAAAGAAAAGAATAGAAAAAAATCTTAGATGTTGATTTGAGTAATTACTTGATGTGATTAGAGGCAGAAATGTTATAATCGTAATTGGCCAGTATAAATATCTACTCAAAAACAAAAGATTACCTCTTATTAAGCTTAAAATATTAGAATTGGATTTTATAATAGTTTGACCAAGAAAAAAAACAATTAAAAGTCCAATACTAAAAACAATGAACTTTTTTGTGACCTCTAATTTAGTATACTCTTTTAGATAAACAAAAACAAAAACAATGTAAGTTATTAAAACTATTGTTTTAAAAACTCCCGTATACCTAATAAAATCAAGATTAAAATAAATAGAAGTTTTTCTTAAAACATCTCCTAGCAGAAACATAATTATTGTAAAATACAATAACATGCTTATCCTTTTTATAAAAATCAAGTTCATATATAATAATTAATTGATTGATTTTTTTATTTTTTAAGCATCCATGTTTTCAGAAATAAAAATAAAAATTTTGAATTGGTATAAAAATATCTTTTAGCCATTCTTCTAGGTTCTTGAATTAATCGATATAACCATTCAAACCCATATTTTTGAATCAAAACTGGAGCTCTTTTAACATCGCCAACATAGGTAGGTAAAGCGCCTCCTATTCCAAATAACATAGCGTTAATTTGCTTATAATGATTATGCATCCATTTTTCTTGTTTTGGACATCCTAATGCCACAAAAATAGCGTCTGTTTTAGTTGTATTTAATTCAATAATATATTGTTCATTATTCCATGCTTTACCAAATGGGGGGGAAATTAATGCAGTTACTGCAATATTAGGGTATTCTTCCTCAATTTTGTGTTTAAACTTATTTAGAACATCTTCTGTGGACCCAATGACCGCTATCCTGTATTTTTTGGTCTGACAAACTTCAAGGAAGTTTGGTAAAAAATCCATTCCTGCAATCCTTGGCTGATTTATTTTGTGTAAAAATTTAAAACTTTTTGCTATAGGAAAACCATCGGGGAAAGCAAATGTAGCTTCATTAACTACTTTTGCAAACTCTTTATCATTATGAGCTTCAACAAGCATATGAACGTTTGAAAAACAGACATATGAATTTACCTTTCTGTCAATTAAATCAATAATTTTGTTTTCATAAAAATCCTTATTTCCCTGATTGATATCAATACTTATTATTCTTTTCTTCATAATTTAATTCAACTTCGAATAGAGGTCTTTTAGGTTTTCAAAATTCTTCTGATGGGTATACATTTTCTCATATAGTTTCCTTGCGTTTATTCCATATTGTTTCGTTTCTTTATTAGAAAACTCAAGTACTTTTTCAACCAATTCAATAGGATTATTAGGAGAAAATGTTTCTCCGTTATACCCAGAGATTACGATATCATTAATATTATCAATATTTGAAGCAAGAACTGGAGTTCCTGCAGAAAAAGCTTCAATTAAAGTGTTAGGAAGACCCTCGTACCAAATTGATGGAAAAACCAAAGCTCTAGTTTGGCTAAGCATTTCAGAAATAAACGCTTTATCTTTTGCGCCATGAAATATAATATTTTTATTTGCAGTATTTTTTAGTTCATCAAACAACTCGCCATCACCGATAACATCAAGTTGAATATGAGAGATTTTATTGAAAGCTTCTATCAAAATATTTACTCCTTTTTCTTTAGATAATCTTCCTATAAATAAGTATTTGTTTTTTCTTTCTAAAATATTGACATTTAATAAATCATCTGTACTATTTGGTTTTACTACGATGTTAGTATCTTTAATTTTTAAACTTGAATCAACAATCAATTTTTTAATAAACGGTGTAAGAACAATAAATTTATTAATTGTATTAGACCAGGTTTTAGCTATCTTGTTATACCCAATAAACGACGCTAATAAAGCACTTTTCATATAAGAGTTTTGAAAGCACTTGTGTTTTATTCCATAGTACGGTATAGAAATATTTTTACACTTAGTACAGACCTTGGAATCTCTCAAAAACAGGGCCCCAGGGCACAATAACCTATAATTATGAAGAGTCATTACAACAGGTATATTCCTTTTTTTAGCAGCCTTCAGCACACTAGGTGAAGCTGAATAAAATATATTATGCACGTGGATTACATCTGGATTAAAATCATCTATTTTATTTAGAGTTGTTTGAAACGCTTCAGGACTATGAAAAAGGTTCGAAGGTGATATTTTTTCATTACTAAATAATAGTTGATTTACCTCAAAGCCATTATTTTTAAGAAGATTATATTCGTTATCTACAACAACATCCTCACCTCCATAGTGCCTATATTTATTGTGTATTTGAAGAATTTTCATATATCCGCGTGCTATAAATAAATAATAAAATTGTAAAAAATGAATATACTCTAATCCCCATATCTCTTTCCAAAAAAGATTCTGTTAACCCAGAAACTAAAAATAAGATAACAAAAAGGCAATGAATATAGTTTTTCTTATTAAACGATATTCTTATAATATAAATTAAACTGAACAAATATAAGCTAATTCCTAATATTCCTGTTGTAACAGCAATTTGTAATATATCATTATGTGTGTTATAATTCCTGTGTTTTAGTGCAGATGTCTCAGTATATTCTAAATAAGAAGCGTTTAGTTCTTTCTGTGCATCACCCACTCCAACACCGACAATAGGACTTTTTTTAAATGTGGTATATGAATACTCCCAAATAAGTTTTCTAACTGAGGTGCCTCCCCAACGTTTGTTGACATTATATTGGTTTTCATAATTAATAGCTTCTTTTATTTTTTCTTGTAACAAAGGATTAAAATAAATACTAGAAAAAACTATTATTAATATAGAAGTACTAAACAAAAAGAATTTCAAAATCATTTTGTTTTTTAAAAAATGGACGAGGGGAAATCCAATTATAACTAGCGTCGAAACAACCAAAGAATTACGACTGCCAAGCAAAATTAGAGTAAAAAATAATATTGATACTAGAAAGCTCTTTGTGCTAAATATTCTAATTTTATTTCCTTCATAAAACATTAAAAAAAGAAGAAAGAATATTGCAATAGTTATATATAAAGATAAATATAATTTATGATAAGAAATAAAAGTACTTGCTAAATTTTGATCTGAAGAGCAATATAGTAGAACACTTGGTTTATATGCATAACAGTTATACAACGCTAATAAAATAGAAATAACACAAACAAATGTTACTGAATAGGAGAACACATTCATTGCGTTAAAAACAGTCTTTGTTATTATTCTTTTTCTAAGAATAATAACAAAGACTGTGAGTATAAATATAGGAGATTTTTTATATACTTGGGTATAACCTACTTCTATGTCATCAGAATAAAGAAGACTGAAAGCATAAACAAAAAATAAAATAGAAAATAGAAAAATCCAAAATACAGAATGTGTTATATTTTTTAAAGTTTTATTTCTGTTTTTGATGGCATATATAGTAAGAAAAAACACCATTAATAACAAAGTAAGATTAGCCATTGCATGACCCAATGGTAATACTGCCGCATATAAAACAATTAAAATATTAATTATTTTATCAGAATTACAATAGTTAGCTATAAATTGTTTTAACATTAGAAGACTCTATTGATTTGTATATTATAATAATAAGCAATATGAACTCTGGATACTCAAAATAATTTTCTGTTAAAATGTTTAAGAAGAAGAAAACAAATAAAAACTGAATAAAAAATTTATAGTTGTCATTTTGAGCCTTTAGCCTCTTGTAACTATGCCATAACAAAAGGCATATTAATAGCGTTTGCAAAACACCATACTCTACTATTAATGCCAGTAAAGATGAGAACGGTTCATTTCTTGTGCCATCGTTATATTGAAATGTTATGTTTTTATTCCACAATGGATAAACATCTCTATCTGCATAAAAAGGTCTATTTCTAATATTCTTAAATAATTTGTTTCTTGTATACTCTCCATTTAATAAAAAAGAAACCCTTGAATTATATGTTCCAGGAGAAATTCCAAATAAAAAAAACGTAGGGTTGGTTATGACACCTAAGCCTCCCTCGAATACCATAATTTTCCGAGGTGTTTTAACGGTTTTAAACTTCTTAACATCTTTTAGCTCATTTTCATATGGTCGCTTATTGCTAATAGTATACAAGACTCTATCAATATTATTGTTCATGTATGAAAAAGCGGCGGGGTTTATTTTAGTTGTTATAAATATAACTAACCACACAGATAGAGGTAATAATATAATATACTTTACATACTTCTTTTTTAAATTAATTAAAAAGACAATCGCTAAAGCGCCTATAAAAAGTAAAAGTCCTAAACCGTAAAAACACATAAAACCAGATAACAAGAAAAATACTGCCTTTTTATAATTTTCCTTAGTAAAATAATAAATGCAGTAAATAAAATTAACCAAAGAAAAAGTATGCATGCTTAGTCCACTCCTTCCATAAAGACCATTAAAACCATCATCTAGCAGTCCATTTCCTGATATATATACATAAATAAGATTTATAAATGCAGTAATATTAACCAGTATTAGTACTTTTGAGGAAACACTCATCCATAGCTCTATTGAGACATATTGTCTTTTTGGTTTTAAAAGTAAAACTACAATAGGTAGATATAATAAAAGAATAGAAAAAATATTATTGACTAAATATATTTCATAAAAAAGGTAGTTAATAACTAAGCTAATCAACAACAAAGCGAATGAAAACAATATATTCTTAGTTGGTTTTAGTTTATAAATGTATACTAAAACTAACAGAAAAAAAGGAGCTACAATAATTAAAAAACCACGTAAGAACGTGAATAACATTACTGAAAAAAAAAGTAAAAATATTTTCCTGATCAAACAATTAATGTTTTAATTTTTTTTTGAAAAATCAACTATCTTATCAACATCAACTGATAAGATATTACAATAGTTTTTATCTTTAAACGATTCAAATAATCCACCAACCTTACCTAGTTCACCCGCAGTATAATCTAGTCCAAAAACTGGAATATTTAAACTCTTTAAAAATATACAAGCATGAAACCTCATACATAATCCAAAATCAAAATTCTTTAAAAACTTTATCTTGTCTCGAGCGTGTAACTCCCTACTAAAAACAAAATAATTTTCAATTCCTTTATCATCGCACAAATCCTTAATATCAAGCGCGGGCTCCATATCTGAGAAACCATAATGATCAGTATTAAAAGGAACGGAAACTACAGCAATATTTTTAGGTAGTTTTTCAAGCACCTCTATTACATTTTCATTTATAATTTTGTGCAACTTATCTATAGATAAATTGGATTTATTGTATTTCGACCACATAGGTCTTAAGTTTAATAAAAATAACTTTTCAAAACCCTTCTCTTTAATCTTTTCTATAAACTCGTTAGATTTATTTGCATTCCAATTCCATTCCTGGTCGTCTTTAAAATTTTGACTTAAATAGTCAAAAGCAGGATCTCTATTTACATCATGTTCAATTTCATTTAATTGGCTGTATTCATCTCGCATTTCCACATAGCTTGCACTTTTCAATACTTTTAATGCCAATTTTTTTGAATATTGGGTTTTGAAAGGTCCCCAACCACAACCTACAACTTCAAATTTTAGTTTGGCGACTTTAAAGGCTTTAATTGTGGTATAATGCTCTAATAAATCTATAGGCATTTCCATAATGGGTCCGCCAGCCCAAACAAGTATATCATTTTCACCAGCTACTACATGTTTCAACTCATTAGAGTCTAAAGTTGTAATTTTAACGTTTTGTTGCTCAAAATCTAAACCGTTTACCCAAAATTGAGTTCTATCTACACGTTTACTGTATACTAAAAACTCATCAATTAAATTATGTCTTTTTAGTAATCTTAAAATAACACCTCCTAAAATAGCTGAATCTCCAACATGTTCTCCTCCATAAGCCCCAATTATATGTATTCTTTTACTTCCGCCAAGTTTACTATCTATAGAAACCTTTTTCTTAGTTATATTTAAAAGGTTTTTAGCATTATCTAATCCAAATGTGGTTGTTTTACCTATTAAATCTAGAAACCCTAATTTAGAGGAGAGCTCCTCCTTTATTAAAGTTGTAGGATTCCATGAACCCGATTGATCGTGTATACATTTAGGACACTTATTTGTCATAAGGTCTTTTAATAGTTCAATACTTCTTTTATTGTAATAAATATCAAAAGGAGATTCCTTTCTACAATCACCCAAAATCTTATTATCTATAGAACAATGAAACATTTCGCCATGAGCAGAAATTAAAACACCATTATTTTGAAAATGACAAGGCGCATTTCTGTCCGAATTGGTAATTAAACGTTTTGATAAGTCTTTATAAAATAATTTACGAGCAGGGTTTTGCGTAATATTCTTTATACTTTCTGACCTTAAAAAATCTGCAAAAAAAGAATTTTCTGGGTTAGCAGTATAGAACTCATCCGTTATATCTTTGTTATATAGCCTTTCAATAGTAGTTGCTTTTCTAAATACAACATCTATATCTTTTTGCCTTGCATAGTGTAAAATCTCGTTTACCCCATAAATATTATGCTTGGATATTGTACTTTGAATCTGGAGTTTAATGCCTTTTTCTTTCACTATTTTTATGGTTTCTAATACTTTTTTCCAACCATTCTCAAAGCGCCTTACTTCTTCATGTAAATCACCAATACCATCAACACTTACATTAAGGCTAAAGTTAATTTGCCTTTCATTACACATGTCCTTTATTATGGGTAAAAGCCTATTCCATTTTGTAGGGTGAAATCCGTGAGTGGTAATCGATAAACTCTCCAATCCTTTTATGGACGTAATAATAGATTTAACACAATCTATAAGGTCTTTTCTAAGTGTAGGCTCGCCACCAGAAATGCCTAAATGTCTTGCATTACTAAAAAGTTTATCTGAAAACAACTTTTCAATCTCAGAAGGTGTTAGTTCATTTTCAGACTTATCCTTCCATACATTGCACATCTGACATTTTGAATTACAATTGTCTGTGATAGGGAAATTAACATGAGTTGGTAAAATATATTTTGCCTTCCCAAAACCTGGATTAATATAATATTGGTAGGAGTACTTAAGAGCCTTAGCTAGTGGCATTTATCAGAAGTTTTTAAGTTTAATAGAGCCCAAAGATAAAACATTAATTAGTTAAAACATATATGCTTACTCGCAATGTTTAAAATCATAAGAATTACTGAAAAATAGAGACTTTCATGGCCAATATTTAATAATATTTGATAAGAATTTAAAGTCAGAGAATAGTAATATTATGGCATACCATCTTTTAGCGCCTATTATTATGCTGTACTTAGTTTATTTTTCTCTTCTAAAATAACTTTTACCTTTATTGACTACAATTGCCGTCTATCAAGTTTTCAATAGAAAAGATTGTACTGGTTGACTTTAAAACAACATATTAACTCATTCGTTGTCTACACAAGTATTGGTAGTTTTATTAATTGGTTCTTCAACAGAATCATCATCTTTTTCACAAGCCAACAGCATTATAAGAAGTAGTGTGTAGATTATATGTTTTTACATCCAATTACGTATTTATTCTACTAAAAAGATACTTTTTAAATAATTTTTATAATGTATATTCGTTATAAGTTTAAAAAACAATTTTAATGAAAACTTTATTATTAAATTTAGCTTTACTAATATTACTTGTAGCTGTATCTTGTAAGAAAAAGCAGGAAACTAAGCCTGTTACTCATGAAGAAATTACCGAAAGCATCGTAAAACAAGATATTAGCATTGAATATACCCCTATTTATTTAAGTCCTAAAGCTAGACCTATAGTTGTTGCGTGGAAAGAGTATATAGATGTTCAAAACAAAGTATATGAACTTAAAAACACGGATACTGTAAAATTAGAGAAACAATTAAACGACTTAGATGATTTAATGATGAAACTATTAAATTCTGAGACTCCAGCAAAACTACAATCTCATTTGTTTGAAAGAAAGTTAGATCTTTTAGGTGAATCTGTAACTGATTTAAAAGTTTTGCTAGGAAAAGAATCTACACAACTTGAAGATATTAAAAAAGGAGTTTATAAAATACTACAAGGTTATGGTGTCTCTAAAAATCAAATAAATGCGATATATGGTGGCTAGTTGATATTGCTTATTTTAAAATGTAATAAATTGATAAAAATTGTTTTTTGATTAGAGGTCTCGTTTCTTTAAAAAAGAAATTTGAAAAGAAAGATGACACAGAATATGATATAAGTGTTGCCCAAGCTGCCCCTTTAATACCGTATCTAGGTATTAGTAAAAAATTAAGGATAATATTGGAAGTTAAGCCCATTAGTTCGCGTTTAAAAATAATGTCTTGCCTATTAATTTTTAAAATATATTTACTACTTGTAACTAACAAACTCATTAAAATAATACTCCATGCATGGATTTTTAAGATTTCAGAAGCTTGAATATATTCTTTTCCATACATAACTTCAATTATTATGTCTGAAAATGTAGAAATTATTAATACGCATATTATCGCAAGAATCAATACTATAGCAAACATTTGATATAGCATCTTATCTATATTTTCTTTAGTAAATGCTTTCATTATTTTAGGAAAAAACACATTTGATACTATTACAGGAATAGCATATAAAAACTCAGATATTCTTGCAGAAGCCGCATAAATACCTACATCATTATTATTGGTGAAAGATGCAATAAAAAGCTGATCAATTTTAAGATATAACGTTGTTGTTATTGCAGCTAACATTAAAGGCAACCCTTCTTTAAGAAGTGAAGGCGTTATTTTTTTTCTAATGTATGTTGAAGGTAATTTTAATTTATGATCTTCTTTTATTTTAATTATTATAAAAAATAGTAGATACTCTAATAATGTTAACAAAGCGAAATAAACAATATCTAAAGCCCATTGTATTGCTAATAGTTTTAAAATAAAAAAAAGCGTTAAAGAAATACTTCTTGCTATAACCGTTTTTCTATTTTGAAGATTAGCCTCGTTTTTTTGTATATAAATATTAGAATTCATTACAATTTGTGAACTGAATAATAAAATAATTACAAGAATCAAATCACTATTAAAATTGATATTTAATATAGTATAGGTAATGAAAAGAATAATAGCTGTAATAGTACCAGTAAACAATCTTAAATAAAATGAAATGGATAATATTTTATCTGATAAAAGAGGGTTGCTTTTTAAGCGCTTAATAATAATGTAATTTAAGCCTAATGACGCAACAGCTGGTAGTAATGAGGCAAATGAAATTATATAATTCCAAACACCAAAGGTTGTAGTACCAAAATAAGTTGCCAGTTTAGCATATATATACAACGTAAGTAGCGCACCATAGCCTTTGTCTAAAAAAAGCCAAAAAATGTTATTAAAAACAGGGTTATTAAGTAGCTTCTTCATTAATTCTGTAAATAAAAGGCTTATGAAACTTTAGTGTTTAAAGTATACCATTTGTATATCTTTTTAACGCCTTCCGCTAACTCAATTTTATGCTTCCAACCTAAGCTATTCAGTTTTGTCACGTCTGTCAGTTTTTGCATTGTTCCGTCTGGTTTTTCTGTATTGAAAAGTAGATTTCCTTGGAAACCAATAATTTTTTGTATGGTTTCGGCCAATTCTTTTATTGAAATATCTTTACCCGTACCAATATTAATATGCGTGTTTCTAATTTCTTTTTGGCTATCAAGATAAGTGTCCGAAAAATTTCTATTTTCCATAATAAACACACAAGCATCTGCCATGTCTTTACTCCACAGAAATTCACGTTTTGGTTTTCCAGACCCCCAGATTTCAACACTATTATCTGATACTCCAAACCTATTTAAATAGGCTTTAGCTTCCTCAATATTGTTAACACCTAAATCTTTAACGACTTCATCAAATTTAGACTCTGATAGCAATTTTGCTAAATGAATTTTGCGTATTAAAGCTGGTAAAACATGTGATTTTTCTAAATCAAAATTATCATTAGGCCCATACAGATTTGTTGGCATTACCGAAATAAAGTTTGTGCCGTATTGTAAATTATAACTCTCGCACATTTTAATTCCTGCAATTTTAGCGATAGCATAAGGTTCGTTAGTGTACTCTAAAGTATCTGTTAACAAACTATCCTCTTTCATCGGTTGCGGCGCATTTTTAGGATATATACAGGTGCTTCCTAAAAACAATAGCTTTTTTACCTTGTTTACATGGCTTTGATGAATCACATTATTTTGAATCATCATATTTTCATAAATAAAATCTGCTCTATACACATTGTTAGCTACAATTCCGCCAACTTTAGCTGCAGCCAGAAACACATATTCTGGTTTTTCAGTCCTGAAAAATTTAGCAACCTCCGATTGATTTGCTAAATCTAGTTCTTTATGTGTACGTGTAATAATATTAGAGTACCCTTTACTTTTTAGGTTTTCTAATATGGCACTTCCTACTAAACCTCTATGGCCAGCTAGATAGATTTTGGCATTTTTATCCATGAAATTTATTCGAAGTAATTCATAATTTTATAACCGCCTTCTTTTAGGAAACTATCTTTTTCCATCAATCTAATATCACTAGACATCATGTCATCCACTAAAGCTTGTAAATCATATTTAGGTACCCATCCTAATTTTTCTTTTGCTTTAGTTGCATCACCTATAAGTAATTCAACTTCTGTTGGTCTAAAATATTTTGGATCGACTGCAACAACTTCTTTCCCAATTTCTAATTGATACTTAGAGTTACTACAGCTTTTAATAAATCCTTTTTCATTCTCACCGGTTCCTTTGAACTCTAATTCTACGCCAACATGTGCGAAAGCCATTTTTACAAAATCTCTAACCGTGGTTGTTTTGTTTGTTGCAATGACCCAATCTTCTGGTTCATCAGCCTGAAGAATCATCCACATCATTCTAATATAGTCTTTAGCATGTCCCCAATCTCTTTGAGCATCAAGGTTGCCTAGATAAATCTTTTCTTGTAAACCCATTGCTATTTTAGATGTAGCTCTTGTGATTTTTCGAGTAACAAAAGTTTCTCCACGTATAGGGGATTCATGGTTAAACAATATCCCATTACAAGCAAACATCCCATAGGCTTCTCTGTAGTTTACCGTTATCCAATAGGCATACATTTTTGCAACCGCATAAGGGCTTCTTGGGTAAAACGGTGTGGTTTCTGTTTGTGGCACTTCTTGCACTTTACCATATAATTCTGAAGTTGAGGCTTGATATATTCTTGTTTTCTTTTCTAAACCAAGTAGCCTTAAAGCTTCTAACAATCTTAAAGTACCAATTCCATCTGCATTTGCCGTGTATTCTGGCATTTCAAAAGAGACATGTACATGACTCATTGCAGCTAGATTATAAATTTCATCAGGCTGAACTTCCTGAATAATTCTTGTTAAGTTAGTGCTATCCGTTAAATCGCCATAGTGTAAAAAGAAGTTTTGGTTTTCTATATGAGGGTCTTGATATAAATGATCTATTCTATCGGTATTAAACAATGATGATCGTCTTTTTACTCCATGAACTTCATATTCTTTTTTTAGAAGGAATTCACTTAAATAAGCACCGTCTTGTCCGGTAACTCCTGTTATTAATGCTACTTTTTTCTGCATATTAATTGATCCTATTTTTAATTAATACCTATGGTTTCAATTCTTTAAAACTGAGCTTTTAGGTCGCCTTGCAAAAGTACGATAATTGTTTGCTTTAACAAGATTTATATTATTAGAGAGGTTGTTTTCTATGAGTATCTGTTCAGCAAAATCATACCAAGTCATGACTTTTTCATCACAAAAATGAAAAAATCCAAAAACGGGACTGTTTTCTTGGATTAATTTAATAATAAATTTTGATAAATTAACAGTGTCTGTCGGACAACCTTTTTGTTCCGTAGTAATTGATAGTTGGTTCTCGGTTTTGGCCTTTTTGAGAATCGTTTTATAGAAATTATTACCGTGTTTTTTACTGTATAACCATGACGTTCTGATAACAAAATATTTAGTTAACATACTTTTTATATGATTTTCACCTTCTAATTTAGACTTCCCATATTTATTAATAGGATTGGTTTCATCACTTACAATATAAGGTGTTTCCTTTTCTCCATCAAACACATAATCGGTTGAAATATGAATTAAGATAACGTCATTTTCTTCACATGCATGGGAAAGATTCTTAACTCCTTCAGCATTAATTTTATAGGCTATTTCTGGTGTTTTTTCTGCTTGTTCAACGTTGGTGTAAGCTGCACAATTTATGCAGTAATCAAATTTTTGTTTACTAAAAAGAGCATTGATATTCTCTTTTTTAGTAATGTCAAATGCCTCTCTAGAAACAAAAACAAACTCTAATCCAATATCGTTTTTTTTGTATAGTTCATTAATGGTTTTTCCTAATTGACCATTGGCTCCTGTAACTAAAACTTTTTTTATCATTTAAATAGATTTTCAAACGTTGTTAAGTTTTTGTCTTTTTCAGATACAATCATTTTTCCTTCAGGGAAATTCCAATTTATATTTAAAGCCTTATCATTGAATATGATACCAGATTCCGAAGTTTTATCATAATAGTTATCACATTTATATAAAAAAACGGTATCATCTTCTAATACTATAAATCCATGAGCAAAACCTCTTGGCACAAATAATTGCTTTCTGTTTTCTTCCGATAATTCTACCGCTGTATATTGCCCAAAAGTTTGAGATTCTTTTCTAAGGTCTACAGCTACATCTAAAACTTTACCCTTTAAAACACGAACCAGTTTTGCTTGAGCATGAGCACCTGTTTGATAATGTAGTCCTCTTAAAACTCCTTTTGATGAAAAAGACTCATTATCTTGAACAAAATTAATATTAGTTCCTATTAATTTGTTAAACGTTTTTTGATTGTAACTTTCTAGAAAATATCCTCTTTTATCTTCAAAAATTTTTGGTTCTATTATAAAACACCCTTTTAGTTTGGTTTCTTTTACAGTCATTATTTTTTTTTCAGTAGTCCTAATAAGTTTTTACCATACCCACTTTTAAGCAATGGTTTTGCTAATGCTATAAATTGTTCTTCATTTATGTACTTCATTTCAAACGCAGCAGCCTCTATTGAGCCTATTTTTAATCCTTGCCTTTCCTCTATAACTTCAACAAATTGAGAGGCCTGCATTAGTGATTGGAATGTACCCGTATCTAACCAAGCTGTTCCTCTATCTAAAACGCTTACGCTTAACTTTTCTTTTTCTAAGTAGGCTTTATTTACGTCTGTAATCTCTAGTTCTCCTCTATGGCTAGGTTTTATGTTTTTTGCTATGTCAACAACAGAATTGTCGTAAAAATAAATACCTGGAACGGCAAAATTGGATTTAGGTGTTTTAGGTTTTTCTTCAATTGAAACCACTTGCTCTTTTTCGTTAAATTCAACAACACCATATCGCTCTGGATCATGAACTCTGTATGCATAAATAATACCTCCATCTGGATTGTTATTTGCTTGTAAAAGCTTACTTAATCCTGTTCCATAGAAAATATTATCTCCTAAAATTAATGCTACTTTATCATTTCCTATAAAATCCGCACCAATTATAAAGGCCTCGGCTAATCCATTTGGGGCATTTTGAATTGCGTATTCAAATTTACATCCATATTTTTTTCCATCTCCTAAAAGATCTTTAAAAAGGGGTAAATCTTTTGGGGTAGAGATTATTAATATTTCATTTATTCCCGCATACATTAAGGTAGAGAGCGGATAATAAACCATTGGTTTATCATAAATAGGCATAAGTTGCTTACTTACTGATAATGTTAATGGGTGTAATCTTGTGCCAGATCCTCCTGCTAGTATAATACCTTTCATTAGTTTTATAATCTAATTATATTGTTTTTTATAATAGGATTGGTATTGGCCACTTGTTACATTATTCAACCAATCTTCGTTACTCAAATACCATTTAATTGTTTTTTCAAGACCTTGTTCAAATGTTACCGAAGGTTTCCAGCCTAATTCATTCTTTATTTTTGATGCATCAATAGCATAACGTAAATCATGCCCTGGGCGATCTTTTACATACGTGATTAATTGTTCTGAAGTCCCTTTTGATCGTCCTAATTCAACATCCATTTGTTGGCATAATAACCTAACTAAATCAATGTTTTTCCACTCGTTGAAGCCTCCAATATTGTAAGTTTCACCATTAATTCCTTTGTGATATACTAAATCTATTGCTCTGGCATGATCTTTTACATACAACCAATCTCTAGTATAGTTTCCATCACCATAGACAGGTAATGGTTTGTTGTTAATAATATTATTGATAAATAAAGGAATTAACTTCTCTGGAAATTGATTTTGACCATAGTTATTAGAACAATTGGTTATAACATAAGGTAATTTATAAGTTTCGCCATAAGCTCTTACAAAATGATCTGAACTTGCTTTTGAAGCTGAGTATGGAGAATTCGGGTTATAAGCTGTAGTTTCAGTAAATAACCCCGTTTGTCCTAATGTACCGTAAACTTCATCGGTACTTACATGATAAAAACGTTTGTTTGTAAAATTACCATTCCAATACTTTTTAGCAGCATTCAAAAGATTCATTGTTCCAATAACATTGGTTTTAACAAATGCTAATGGATCTTGGATAGACCTATCTACATGAGATTCTGCAGCTAAATGAATTACACTATCAAACTTGTGCTCTTCAAAAAGTGCATTAATAAAATCTTCGTCTGTTATATCTCCTTTTATGAATGTGTAATTAGTATTGTGTTCAATATCTTTTAAATTCTCTAGGTTTCCTGCATAGGTCAATGCATCTAAATTATAAATATGATAATTCGGATATTTTTCCACAAATAGTCTTACAACATGTGAACCAATAAAACCTGCTCCACCTGTTACTAGAATAGTATTCATTGTTATATCTATAAATTTAACCTCTTATCTTCCTCGGATAAGTACTGCCCGAAACCAATTAACAAAAAGCCAATAAATGTGAGTATAAAAAATAATATTGGTAACACAAATTTTTTCTTGTCTTTCCATTCAGAAATATCATAACCCGCATCAGGAAAATCTGCTATAACATTAACAATATTACCATTAATTACAATAGCTTTTTCAATTTCTCTTCGTTGTGTTTCTAGACTTGAAATATTGTTTATTAAAACCGTTTCATTCATTAACAAATCACTTTGTTGTTGTCCGTTAGCCATAAAGAAATTAGTCCCAGAACCAACTACAGCCTCTTTTTTAGACTCACGGTCTCTAATACTTAAATAAATGCCCACCAAAGAATCCATTTTTTGTTGTTCTACTTGAAGTGACATATCCAGAGTTTTATAATTCTTTAAGGCTACGTTTTTTAATTTAATTAAATAGTCATTATCAGTAATTGCATTAATTAATTTACCCCGAAGTTTGCCGAATATAAAACGATCTGTAGATGCTATACCTATTTTGTGCCGCTTGAAACTATAAAAATTTATGGAAGCGTTAAAAGTTTTATAAGTATACTCCTCTCTTGCTAGAGAATCCAAGCCTTTTTTAAATTCAACAAACATTTTTATTTTTTCATTCTCATCGATGTCTGGTTCAATATAAAAGCCTTTTAATGTGGCCGCATCCACAACGGGTATCTTTAATTTTCTTGCTAATTCTATAGAATCTTGATCTTTATATGCCAATTGATGTAAGTATTTCATGTTTTCATACACCTGATGTGAGGAGCTGTAATTGGTTTCAATAAATACATTAGCACCGTATATCTCTTCACTAATTTTATCTAAGACAAATCCCAGAATAACACCTAAAGAAATTGCTAAAGCATACCATTTTAATCGATTATAAATATGGATTAAAAACAATAAGACAACTTTATATAAGCCTTTAAAAATTGAAGCTATAAAATCAAAAAATCTTTGAAAGGCATTCCCTATAACTTTAAACAATTGCCCTAAATCAACTTCTTCAGATTCTGGTTGTGGTGATAAATCTTTACTCATAATTTTTTGTTAATTAAATATTTGCTCTAATATTGTTCTTGTTATTAAATAGGTTGGTTTAACGCCCGAAGTTCCTAAACCACCTGAAGCCAACGTACCTCCCGTTTTTAAAGGATTATCACTAGCATAATATGCGTATCTTACTTTTACATCTGGACTTATACTGCCTCGGACTTTAGACGCTGCTTGAATAGCTTTTTGGTAATGTGCGCCTTCCATTTCTAAACCAATTACATTCCAAGTGGAATTATAAAAGAATTTTAAAATATCTTTATTTTGAAGTGATGTTCCTAAAACCGTAATCATAGAGCCCTCGCAAATATTAATACCCTGGCCTTCTAAATCTTCTCTTTTTAATTCATTTTTAAAAGGATAATTATCGGCTGTACCTTCAAAAATGTGAGCAGACGGAATCATAATATCGCCTTTTCCGCCTTCTAAAATTCCCGCCTTACCCATAATTGATATAGATTCTACATTAAGAAGATGTTTTTTTCCTTTTTGCTTGTATGGTTTAAGTAATTCATCAATAGTTTCATAAGCTTGTTCTCCAAAAGCATAATCCATGACTAAAATAACAGGGGGGTTTTGTTTTAGACTTGATTCAGATACTTTAATGTCCATTTTAGAGACATCAAACTTAGTTGAATCAAATATTTGAACATCAATATTGGCCCCAGAAGTATCTTCAATATAAATCATGCCTTTTTGCAACGCTTCCTTAGTTACTTTATTGCGTAAAACTTCGTTTTCTTTTTTACTTAAAGATTGGTATATATCAAATATATCGGTCTTTTGGGTATTTGGCTTTAGAACATTAAAAGCATAAAGTGTATTCATCACACTATGCATGTTGGCGCTAATAATATGAATTGGTCTTTCTAACAAACCATTTTTATGCAGCGTATCTTTAATCTCATCAGACCAAATTTCGCCATGAATGTGATGCCCAATTCGCTCTCTTAAAACCGGACTAAAAGTAACGGTTCGTTTGTTGTTATTTATCAATTCTTCAATAGCAAGTTTTCCCAGCCAATACACAATATGTAGCAACCTTTCAGGTTGTGAAGGAATAGCAAATTCGTTATAAACAGTACTTAATTCATTAAATGTTCTTCCTAAAATATTAGCTACATGCGTAATAGCAACTTCACGCTCTTCTTGGGTAAGTTTCTTTTTAGATAAAACGGCTTTTTCAAGTTTTATCCAATCTCTTGTTGTAGCACCTTGTTCGTTTATTACAACACGTTTACTTATTTTGTGCGATTCAATAAAAAGAAAAGTAAGATGCGTAAGAATATCATAGATTTCTGATCGACCTCTCGTTATCTCAATATTCATTTGTTCATCGTCTATTCTGTAACAATTACGACGCCGTTTTTCTGGAATTATAGGTTTAAAATGAGAAGTAGAATACCCTTCATCACTTGTTAAATTGATAAATGTGCACTCTTCAATACCTTTTGGTAATCTATCTATAACATAAAGTAAGCCTTCTAATTCAGCTTTTTCGTCACCTATAGACCCATAAATCTCAGGTCTTAATAATAATAATGACTGTCGTAAAGTTTCACCAGAAATACCCATAGGTTTATAAAACCCCCTGTTAAATAAATGACGCATAGTAACATACATTCGCTCAATAGCGTTTGAGCTTTCTTGAGCACGGGTTCTTTCGTGATGTTTTTTACTACTCATAATTTAATTTGGTTGTGGCAAATATACTACTATTTGGTTTAATTTATAGGGGGGAAACTAGCAACTAATTTTCTGTCATTCGACAATCTGGGAAGCTTGTTTTGTCCTCCTAATTTACCAACAGATTTCATGTACTCTTGAAAGCCTCCTTTTTTAACTTTAGTGATTTTTAAAGGTTGCAATACTTTGCCTTTAATCAAATCGAAATAATAACTATTTTGTTTTTGAAGTGATTCATCAATTTTTTTCGCTAAAGCGGAAAGGTTTTCTGGTTCGTTTTCAAATTCAATAAACCATTCATGATATGGAAGTCCTTCTTTAGGACTTATTTGTGGCGCTACAGTAAATTCTGAAATTCTAACATTAGAGTTTAATGTAGCGTCTTGCATGGCCTGCTCAACTTCCTTACCAATAACATGTTCCCCAAAAGCTGAAATAAAATGTTTTATTCTTCCAGAAACAATAACTCTAAATGGTTTTATAGAAGTAAACTGAACTGTATCTCCAATATTGTAAGCCCATAAACCTGCGTTTGTTGAGATTATCATGACATAGTTTACCCCAACTTCAACGGCCGCAATGGTGATTCGTTTTGGGTTTTCATCAAAAAAGGCATCTGCCTTAATAAACTCATAAAAAATGCCTGAATTAAGCTGAAGCAACATCCCATTCTCATTCTGTTTATCTTGAAAAGCAAAAAATCCTTCGCTTGCCGGATATAACTCTATACTATCTACTTTTCTGCCAATAAGGTTTTCAAATTTTGCTCTATAAGGTTCGTAATTAACGCCTCCAAAAATGAATAGATTGAAATTTTTGAATACATCACCTACTTTCTTTCCTGTTTTTTGCTGAAGTTTTTCAAAATACATTTGAACCCAAGATGGGATTCCAGAAATAATCGTCATATTCTCTGGTAAAGTTTCTTCAACTATAGCATCAACTTTAGTTTCCCAATCTTCAATACAATTGGTTTCCCATGAAGGTAATCTGTTTTTTTGTAAATATTTCGGCACGTAATGGGCTACAATACCTGATAGTCTTCCTAATTGCACTCCATTTTGCTCGTTCAAAATAGGGCTTCCTTGTAAAAAAATCATTTTACCATTTACAAATTTACTATTACCCGTTTCATGAATATACATCAAAATAGCATTTCTTGCTGCTTCAACATGACTAGGCATACTCTCTTTTGTAATAGGTATATATTTTGAACCTGATGTTGTACCTGATGTTTTTGCAAAATAAATGGGTTTATCTTTCCAAAGAATATCTTCTTCACCTGCAACCATCTTTTCAACATAAGGTTTAAGTGCTTCATAGTCTCTTACAGGAACACGTTTTACAAAATCTTTATAATTATTTATGCTCACAAAATCATGGTCTTGTCCAAACTGAGTATTAGTTGCTTCTGAAATTAAATCTTGAAATACTCTATTTTGAGTTTCAATAGGATTATTTGCCCATTTTTGAACTTTCTTATAAATACGTTTGGCAAAAAGTTTTGCTAGAACTGACTTTATTGATAGCATAGTCTATTTAAAATCTATAAAATTTGTTGGATTAATTGGGTAACCGTCGTTCCAAAGCTCGAAATGCAAATGTGGTCCTGTTGATAATTCACCTGTATTTCCTGCGGTAGCAATAACTTCACCAGCTTTAACTAAATCACCTTGTGTTTTTGTTAAAGCTGCATTGTGTTTATAAATTGAAATTAATCCATAGCTATGTTCAATAATAATTACATAACCTGTACTAGCAGTCCATTCAGCAAAAATTACAATACCATCTGCAGTGGCTTTAATTGGTGTGTCTTTTGCTACAACAATATCAACAGCATAGTGTTTTTCTTTAGCATTATAAGCCTCACTTATGGTGCCACTTACTGGCGGAAATAACACAAAATTAGTTGCTGTAGTTGCAGATTCGAAGAGGTTATACTTATCTTCTTTATCAACTTTTTCGCGAAGTAATGAATCTTCAGCTATTGGACTTAAATCTACTTCGCTTGCTTCTAATTTTACAGCTTGAATGATGGAATCTTTATTAAAATCCACGGCATTCAAATCGCCCGTAAGCACTTTTTTTATGGATTCATAATAGCGATCATTCATAACAATAACACCCTGTAACGAATCTGTTTTATAACTTAACTCTGTCGCTTTCTTTTTTAATGCTGTAGATGAATATCCAGGAATGTATTCTTTAAGTGGTGTAAATGCAATGAGTAAATAGGTTAATGCTATAAAAAAAATGGCCATTAACGAGGTTATTACAAAAACATTTAATCTGGTTAGTTTAAATGATAAACGCTCTTCAAAAGTGTTTTCATTAAGTATCATTAACCGATACTTATCTAGTAGTTTTCGTTTTATCTTTTTTGGTTTCTTTTTTTTGTCTGTCATGTTGAAACAAAAATAAATAAATTTATAACAAGACTTCGTTGTCGGTATGCTAAAGTTGTGCTTAAAACGGATTTATTTAACTTTAATTATTAACTTTGCTTTTTAAAATCATTATTATGAGCTTATATATGTTACCCTTAGCAATAGGACCTTGGCAAATAGCATTAATTGTTATTGTTGTTTTACTTTTATTTGGAGGTAAAAAAATACCTGAATTAATGCGCGGGCTAGGAAGTGGAATAAAGGAATTTAAAGACGCTAGCAAAGAAGAAGAAGAATCTACAGAAGATAAAAAAGGATAAATTCAATTTATCTGATAACTAAAAACCAGCTCAATGAGCTGGTTTTTTGTTTTTAAAATAGACTTTTAATTACTGAATTTTAACCGATCTAATAATCGCTTCAAGTTCTAGCATATAATTTCGTTTTTCGACTGAAGGTGCAAAAGCAAACCCTTCAACAACCACCCAACGTTTGTTAATTTTATCTTCAATGGCATAATTTATAAACGGCCCTCCCATAAAGGCATTTTTAACATCCCAAATACCTTTAGTTTCTAACGTTGGTTTATTGTCTATAATAGTTTCCCCATGAAAAGGCGTATATGCATTTTCAGTAATTAAATAAGAGCCTTCAACAGGCCCTTCAATATAGGTTTTGCCAATAGAATCTCTTATCTTGATTATTTGATTAACCACACTATCGTTTCTTTTAATAGCATTATAAGGCAACTCATAAATCATCAAATTACTTGTGCCTGTTGTGATATCTCTTCTAATCCAAAAGAAGTTATCGGTTTCTTTTGCCTTTCTGTAAACGGAAGCAAACTCAATAGTTAGCCCTAGTTTTTCTTTAATAGTCTCAAAACTGTGTGGCGATTTTGCCATTTGGCGCAATCTTGCATTTATTTCTTCATTTTTAAAAGTATCTACAATCTTTGTTTCATTTGCTTTAAGTACTTCAATGATTTCTTCTTTAGTTTTTCCTGATACCACTATAACTTTTTGAGGTTTAGCATACACATTATCAGAAATAATTATACCTGCTTCTTTATGAGTTTCAATTTTCAAGACCGTTCTGTTTTTAGTAACAAAACCAGAAAAAACTGATGTTGGAATTTGACTAATTGTAAATGTTGGTTCATCTTGTGGTAAACCGTAAATAGGTTTTGCAAGCACATTTCTTATCGCTTCACCAACACGACCGTCCCACAAATCATTTTCTGTTACAACAGATACATTGTTAATGGCTCCAGATGCATCAGGAAGATATTTTTCTTTAGACGCGTTTTTATTACCACATGACATTAATAGCGTTAAGGATAATACTGATAAAAGAAAATGTCGCATAATATATTTTAAGTTTAAGAGTCTGTTTTAAGATTTCGTTAATTATTTTTTTATACCTCTTTTTGTGCATTATTTTGTTAAAATTTTGAACCGTAACTAGGCTATGTTTAAAAATTTTGCCTCATACTGCATCAAAAATAGCCTATAAAAATTCTAATCACAAATTCTTAAACAGACTTTAAGAATTTAACCCTTAGAAATTTTAAGTTTCATTCCTGGTTTTAATTTACTACCACTAATACCATTCCAATCTTTAATATTTTGAATAGAAACTCCAGGAAATTTTTGAGAAATACTCCAAAGCGAGTCTCCACTTTGAACCACATAAGTGATAACTTTCCCAGAAATGGGTTTTGGTTTTATTGTCGCTTTCGCGGAAGAAGAAGTCGATACGTGAGGTTTTCGTGGGTAAATAATTAGTCGTTGCCCAATCTTTAAATTATTACTTCTTAATCCATTCCACTTTTTTATATTGCTAACCCTAACCCCATACATTCTAGATATTTTACCTAAGTAATCACCAGACTTTACGCGGTATGTCACTTTTGCATCAGCTTTAGAAAATTGCGGCATGGGTTTTTCGCGTTTATCAAATTCTGCTTTAGCAAATGCATAAATTCTATCTTCGTTGTTTACAAATTTACCCACCACATCAATAGGTAATCTTAACACGTAATTTTTGTCTTTAATAAACGGAATAATATCTAATTTGTAAGACGGGTTTAAAAACTGAAGTTGCTCAATTGGTGTTCCTGTGGCTTCTGAAACTTGATCTAGCGTAATCATCTGTTTTACCCTAACTGTGTCTGTCTCAAAATAAGCTAATTCTGGTTTATACTTTTTAAAACCGTGAGCTTCAGCATATTCAAAAATATACATATTGGCTAAAAATGCTGGTAAATACCCTGCAGTTTCTCGTGGTAAATTATGACGAATGTTCCAATAATTTCTATAACCTCCTGAACGTCGAATAGCCTTACTAACATTTCCAGGGCCCGAATTATACGCTGCTAGAGCCAAATCCCAATCGCCAAAAATTTT
Source organism: uncultured Algibacter sp. (assembly GCF_963976535.1). Classification (NCBI taxonomy): domain Bacteria; kingdom Pseudomonadati; phylum Bacteroidota; class Flavobacteriia; order Flavobacteriales; family Flavobacteriaceae; genus Algibacter; species uncultured Algibacter sp. The sequence goes on from NZ_CAXBLF010000019.1 coordinate 46,702, forward strand.
ATATAATCTTGCTAAATATTTTGCAGCCGCTTCGGTAGATTTTATTGGGTCGCTACGTTCATCAACATAACTACTTACATCAAGCCCATATTCTTTACCTGTACCAAACATAAACTGCCATAAACCGGTAGCACCTACTCTAGATCTTGCTCTTGGTTTTAATGCAGATTCTACTATAGCTAAGTATTTTATTTCTAAAGGAATATCATGTTTATCTAACTCGCCTTCAAACATAGGGAAGTAAAATGCGCTTAAGGTTAAAAGGTTTTGTATGGCGTTACGCCTGTGTTTTAAATACGATTTTATAACACTTTCTAATGATGGGTTGTACTCCACATTAAAAGGTGTTCTGGCATCTAATTCTTTTAATCGTGCTTTAAGTGTATCAGTCGATAACTCTGGGTAATCAACAGGTTGATAATCTAACTCTGTAACCGATTTATATATCGTATCAAATAAACGGTTGCTATATAACTCTTCAAACCATGCTTCGTCTAGTTTAAGAGCGAATTCATTGTCTTTTAAATTGTTAATTGATGTACTGTCTATTTCAGCTTTTATAACTTTAACAACAAGCGTATTATCTTCAACTATAGAGTCTTTAATAATATTTTGGACAATAATGGTGTCTTTATTTTTATTATTTTGAATAGAAATAGAGTCTTGTGTTTGTGAAAAACAAGTGCTTATACAAAAAAGACATGATATTATAAAAAAACGAAAAGCCATAAAATCTATTCAATTATGAACGCTATTATGGCTAAAATCGTATTTTAAAAGGGAATTTGAAAGCTTATTTCAATTTATTCTAAAATAGCAGCAATTCCAGGAAGTATTTTTCCTTCTAAGCTTTCAAGCATAGCGCCTCCGCCAGTACTTACGTAGCTTACTTTGTCTTCAAAACCAAACTGTTTAACTGCTGCAACAGAATCACCACCTCCAACTAGTGAAAAGGCTCCTTTTTTAGTTGCTTCAGCAATTGAATTTCCTAATGCTATTGTTCCTCCAGCAAAATTTTCCATTTCAAACACACCTAGAGGCCCGTTCCAAAGAATAGTTTTTGATTGCATAACTACATCATGAAAAAGTGCAATAGACTTTGCTCCAGCATCAACACCTTCCCATCCATCAGGAATTTCATTAATATCAACAATTTGCGTATTAGCATCATTACTAAAAGCGTCTGCTGCAATGGTATCAACAGGAATATGAATTTGAACGTTTTTAGCCTTTGCTTGTTTTAAAATCTCTAAGGCTAAAGGCATTTTATCATCCTCACAAATTGAATTTCCAATTTTTCCACCTTGTGCTTTTACAAACGTAAATGCCATGCCTCCACCTATAATTAAGTGATCTACTTTATCTAAAATGTTTTCAATAATCGTTATTTTTGAAGATACTTTTGCGCCACCAAGTATCGCTAAAACTGGTTTTTCGCCTGTTGCCATGACTTTGTTGATACTTTCAATTTCTTGAGCCAATAATTTACCGAAACATTTTTTACCTTTAAAAAACTGAGCCACAATAGTTGTTGAAGCATGCGCTCTGTGTGCCGTACCAAAGGCATCATTAACGTAAATATCACCTAATTTTGATAATTTCTCAGCAAACCCAACATCTCCAGCAGTTTCCTCTTTGTAAAAACGTAAATTCTCTAATAACAAAATTTGACCTGGTTCTAAACTTGCTGCTGCCACTTCAACATCTTCACCAATACAATCAGCAACTGTTATTACTTCGACACCTAAAATATCCTCAACTTTACTTGCAATATGTTTTAATGAAAACTCATCTTGAAATCCTTTTGGACGTCCTAAATGCGACATTAAAATACAGCTTCCACCGTCTTCTAAAATTTTAATAATTGTTGGTTTAGCAGATACAATTCTTGTTGCATCCGTAACTTCAAATTTATCATTTAATGGCACGTTAAAATCCACACGGATTAAAGCTTTTTTGTTTTCGAAATTATAATCGTTAAGCGTTTTCATGTATGTATATGTTTTTGTTTTTTAAGTCTTTGGTTTACAAATGTAACTAATTAAACAGCCATATAAAACGTGTTTTTTTACGAAAACGATATAGCTTAAAAGATTTTATGAATTACACCAAATGAATTTTAAAATAGTCGGTTTTTAAAACTTTTATGCGGTTTGTTTGCGATAGGGATTGAGGCATTTGTTGAAGCTCTTTTTGTGTTGTTTTAAAATGATTATTTTTCAAAGATAGAATTTACTATCTTTTATGAATGTAAAGATATGAGCCCGACCCTTGTGGTAACGTCCAAATAATTATTTAAAAGCACAAAATATGCCTGTTAGAAACTATACTTATTATGATTTTACGTTAAGCCTGTGCCCTGAGTGTTTAAAGCGGGTGGATGCTAAAATTGTGTTTGAAAATGGAAACGTTTATATGCTGAAACGTTGTAACGAACACGGGAATTCTAAGGTGTTAATTGCTGATGATATTGCGTACTATAAAAATATTAGAAATTACAATAAGCCTAGTGAAACGCCTTATAAATTTAACACCCAAACGCATTATGGTTGCCCTTATGATTGTGGGTTGTGTCCGGATCACGAGCAGCACTCTTGCCTAACGGTTGTTGAGGTTACAGATCGCTGTAATTTAACCTGCCCTACTTGTTATGCGGGCTCCTCGCCAACGTATGGTAGGCATCGTACTTTGGATGAGGTTAAAGCTATGTTAGACACTATTGTTAGGAATGAGAAAGAGCCTGATGTGGTACAGATTTCTGGTGGCGAGCCAACTATTCATCCGCAGTTTTGGGAGATTATGGATTATGCAAAATCGCTTCCTATTAGGCATTTAATGTTGAATACTAATGGGATTAAAATTGCAAAGGATATCGCTTTCGCGGAAAGACTAAAAACTTACGCTCCAGATTTTGAAATTTATTTACAGTTTGATTCTTTTGAAAATAGCGTGCTGCGAGAATTACGTGGTGCCGATTTAAATCATTTCCGTGAACAAGCGATTGAAAATTTGAATGCTGTAAACCTTTCTACAACCTTAGTTGTGACGCTTCAAAAAGGATTAAACGACCATGAAATTGGAAAAATTATTGATTATGCGCTAAAGCAAAAATGTGTGCGAGGTGTAACGTTACAGCCTACTCAAATTGCTGGACGCTTGGAAAACTTTAACCCAGAAACCGATAGAATGACGCTTACCGAAGTGCGTAGAAAAATTATGGAACAAATGGATATTTTTAATCCAGATGATTTATTGCCTGTCCCCTGTAATCCGGATGCTTTGGTTATGGGTTATGCGCTTAAATTAGATGATGACGTATTTCCGTTAACACGCTATATTAATCCAAATGATTTGTTAGATAATAGTAAAAACACCATTATTTACGAGCAAGATTCGCAATTACAAGATAAAATGATTGAACTCTTTAGCACAGGAAACTCTGTTGAAGTTGCTGAAGAAAATTTAAAAAGTATCATGTGTTGCTTACCAAATATTGATGCGCCTAACTTGGGTTACGATAATTTATTCCGTATTATTATCATGCAATTTATTGATGCTTATAACTTTGATGTGCGTGCTATTAAAAAATCGTGTGTGCATATTGTGGATAAAGACAATAAAATTATCCCTTTTGAAACGATGAATTTGTTTTATAGAGATGATAAAAAAGCACGATTGGAGGAACTTAGAAACGAAATTGTATGACACATTTTTTAGAAGTGGGCAATGAGATTGTATGGGTAATTTTAATTGTTCTAATTTTAGCATTAAGCCCTGCGATAATAATGACAATTATAGGTTTAGTAATTAAAAAAAAGAATCTAAAAGCAGCAAAAGTTTTATTTATAATTTCGACGGTTTATATTATTATAGGTCTTGGTGTATGTGGAGTCTTATCTTTTTGAATATGATTTATTTTTTAGGTCCAAATATGAATTTAGATGGTTTAGTTTATCTAATCATTGCCATTATGTTTGGTCCAGCCATTTTGTTAACTATTATTGGCTTTGCGATTCTTAAAAAGAATAAGAAAGCAGCTAAAATATTATTTATTCTTGCTGCTGTTTACGTGATTATAAGTTTAGGTGTTTGTGGCACTTTGATATCGGGATTTTAAAACCCAAAGCCCATAAAATCCTAAAAATAATTCTGCGAAAGTCCCGAAAAGATATCCAAAAGTGGGCGTGCCATCAAGTATCAAACTTAATACTCTTCCAAAGCCTAAACCGAGCATAAAAATAAGATTTGTAATTAAGGCAAGCTTCAGATAGTTAGCTTTAAATATTCCTAAAATCCATAGAATTGAAAACCCCAAATACAAGCCCATTATGGCTTTAAAAAAGTTGTGCTCATCAACGGTGTTTAAATGAATATCAAATTCTGAACTTGGATTAAATCCATAAACAAAAGACACAGGAACAACAATTAAAACTGAAATTATTAGGTGTATTTTATTGATGAATTCTTGTTTGGATATGCTCATGGTGGTTTTTGTTTAAGACCTCACAGGTTTTAAAAACCTGTGAGGTCTATTCAAAATAGATCTAAAAGTTAATCTCTGCCTCAACCATGTCTCCTTTTCTATCTACGATTACTTTAGTCGTATTTCCTTTTTCGAATGTCGCTAAAACCCTCATGTAGCTCATCATATCTACAACTGCACTATCGCCTAATTTTACAACAATATCGCCTTTTTGTAAACCTGCCTTTTGTGCTGGTTTATCTTCACTAATACCGTCAATTCGCATGCCTTTACCATCAAAAAGATAATCAGGAATAACACCTAGTCCAACTTTGAATCTTGGCGTTTCTTCACTTTCGTTCTTTGTTTTTCTGAAAGGTAATTTTCCGTTGTTATCCAAATCTGTAATAACTTCAAAAATATAATTAGAAATGGTTTGCATGCCCTTGTAATTCAGCTTTTCAAAATCGTCGCTTGGTTTATGATAATCTTCATGCTGACCAGTAAAAAAGTGCAGCACAGGTATATCAGCATTGTAAAAAGATGTGTGGTCGCTTGGGCCAATTCCCGATTCTTTTTGAATCAATTTAAAACTGCTGTTATGTGCTTTTAAAGTTTGTTTTAAAATGGGTGAAGTCCCAACACCATAAACAGCTAAGGTGCTATCTGCTTTTAATCGACCTACCATGTCCATATTAATCATGTAGTTTATTTTTTCGGTGTCTATTGTAGCGTTTTTCACAAAGTAGTTAGACCCTAATAAACCCATTTCTTCTCCAGAAAATGCCATGAGCAGATAGTTGTTATTTGTGTTATTTCCTTTTAGTTTTTCAGCTAAATTCAACATTACGGCAACACCACTTGCATTATCGTCTGCACCATTATGAATGGCTTTTTCACCTCTATATAACGACCCTTCTGCTCCATAACCCAAATGATCATAATGTGCGCCAATAACTATCGTGTTTTTTGCATTATTATTTATAAACCCTAAAACATTTGTTCCTGTAATGGTGCTATCGCCGTCTTTTACCGTGTAGTTTACCTTTTGATGTGGATTTGTTTTTGGCTTAAACGAAAACACTTGAAAATATTCATTTGTTCCTTTGCCTTCTAACCCTAAATTTTCTAAACGTTTTGCAATGTATTCAGCGGCAGCTTTTTCGCCCTTTGTTCCAGTTTGACGCCCTTCCAAAGCATCGTCAGACAAGAAAGTAACATCGGCTTTTATGGTTACTGATTTTACGGTTTCTTTTTTACATGAATTTAAAAAAACTAAAAAAAGAAGTGCTATTAAGTATTTCATAGTTATAAATATTAATTTTACTCAAATTTAATCATTATACCAAATGAATTTTAAAATGATTGATAGTAAATTTGAGTTATCTTTTCTTTAGATGAAATAGAAAATATAAGCATAGCCATAGTTACGGTTATATTTTATATTGAAATATAAAGGGAATAGAACCGAATTTAATCAGTTATTTTGGGACTTATTTGGTATTAACTATATATTTTTCAGAATGAATCGAATATACCTTATCGCAATAATTTTATTAGTTTTTGCATGTAAAGACGAAAAAAAGAAACATGTTGAAGACCAAAAGCAAGTTGAGACTGTAAAAGACTCATTAATATTTCCTGAAGAAAGTCATTTTAAATCTATCAGACAAATCACATTTGGAGGTGATAATGCTGAAGCCTATTGGAGTTTTGATGATAAACAAATCGTATTTCAATCTAATAACAAAAACTGGAATGTAAGTTGCGATCAAATGTTTTTAATGAATTTTGACGAAACTTTTAAGGATAAAATTCCGCCAATGGTATCAACAGGAAAAGGACGTACCACTTGCTCATATTTCTTACCAGACAACAAGCATATTATTTACGCATCAACACATTTAGGTGATGAAAAATGTCCTGACACACCCCTTCGAAAAAACGGAAAATACATTTGGCCTGTTTATGATACTTTCGACATTTTTGTAGCCGATTTAGAAGGAAACATAGTAAATCAATTAACCAATGAAAAAGGCTATGATGCTGAACCAACAGTATCACCTAAAGGCGATAAAATTGTATTTACCTCAACCAGAAGTGGTGATTTAGAATTATATACAATGAATCTTGATGGCACAGATGTTAAACAAATTACTAATGAATTGGGTTATGATGGTGGCGCCTTCTTTTCGCCTGATGGTACAAAAATCATCTTCCGTTCATCAAGACCTAAAACAGAAAAAGAAATTGCAGCATACAAAGAACTATTAGCTGAAGGCTTAGTTGAGCCTACTGATATGGAACTTTACATTTGTAATGCTGATGGGAGCGATTTACGTCAATTAACCGATTTAGGAAACGCCAATTGGAGTCCGTTTTTTCATCCGTCAGGGAAAAAGATTTTGTTTTCATCTAATTTTGAAGCAGAACGTGGTTTTCCATTTAATTTATACTTAATTGATATTGACGGTAAAAACCTAGAACGTGTTACCCATAGCGAAACCTTTGATGCTTTTCCTGTGTTTTCAAACGATGGTAAGTATTTGGCATTTTCATCAAATAGAAATAACGGTGGCGGTCGAGACACCAATTTGTTTATTGCAGAATGGAAGGACTAAAAGGACGCACATTCT
>NZ_CAXBLF010000020.1:0-52390 GCF_963976535.1 uncultured Algibacter sp.
ACTAGTTAGCTTAATTATAGCGTTTTTTATTTTTGGAGGACATTGACTAAATAAATTAAGTCTAATAGATGCGATAAGTTGCTTTTGCTACTGCGGAAAATCACACTGGATAAACAATTTCTTTTATAAAATATTACAGGTCACAAAAAAAAGCCCATCTATATAGATGGGCTTCTGTAAAACTTTAAAGTATATGTATTAGATAACTTTTACGTTCACTGCATTTAATCCTTTGTTTCCTTCTTGAAGATCAAATTCAACTTGGTCGCCTTCGCGAATTTCGTCTACTAATCCTGAAATGTGTACAAAGTGATCTTTTTCTACGCCTTCTTCTGTGATAAATCCAAATCCTTTAGCGTCATTGAAAAATTTTACTGTTCCTTTACTCATTGTAATGTAATTTAATTTATAATACTTATTTAATTGCAAAGATGATGCCATTTTTTGACATACCACGCATTAATTGACTTATTTTTCAATTATTTCGATGATTAAATGTTATTGAACTCCTCTTTTTTGTAAGATTTACGAATTTGTAAATAGATTAGCAAGCAATACAGTAGCCATTAATTATCTTAAAAAACTAATATGTAGAAGTTTCTTCCTTGCCAAGTACAATATCTCTTTTAGCTTCGAACAAACCTTCTTTTTTATTGAGCTTAAGAATTCGATTAGGATTAGTTTGTTCAACTTTAGTGCGACATTTCCCTGTTAAAAGCGGGTCATCATCAAAAAGAAAAGTTTCAATTTTATATTCTGGCTTATTCGGCTCTTTAATTATAGGTAAAATTTGAGTTAACTCGTTTCCTAATATATATTTTCCAGGAACAAATGTGTAAAAGGTGTATTTGCCATCAGCATCCGTTTTTACCCAGCCTCTATGGCGAACATAACGCTTTTTGTTTTGTCTTTTTAATTCGAAATTTCCGCTTTCATCCGTATGATGAATAAATAGCATAACATTTTTTGCTGGAGTTATCCCATCACTTTCATAGATAGTTCCTGTAATTTTTAACTTTTGAGATCTAGACGCAAAATCTGGAATGGTATCTACATTATTCAGTTGCCTTTCAGAGTAATCGTAAATAGGACTACGTTTTTTGAAATTTTCAGGGATGTCATTCGCATCTTGTGCTTGAAGAAAATTAAAACTAATAAATAAACAAGCAAAACTTAGTAGGGTAATTAGATTTTTCATTTGGGAGTGTTTTTTTAATCCTCTCAAAACTAATTCACTACACGTCTTTTAAACAAAAAAATCGATTGAACTGTATAATTTCACGATGAATAGATGAAAAGCAAGCAATGAACAGAAAAATAGGTATTACTTTTCAAGCGATTCTACATGTCCAGTATATGAAATTGGAAACCTACCATTAGCTGTAAGCTGCATGTCACTTTTTAAATTAGGAAACAGTACAATATTTATTCTAAAATTTTCTGACTTGCCCCGAGCGCTGAATGAGATGGTATATCTATTATTCTTGCCTTTTACTACCTCATAATCTTCTAGCAATCCTTGTAATTGTATAGCACTGTCTGTTCCGCCATACCCAACATTCATTTGTCGCTCACCAAAATAGGGTAAATATGATGTAATACTATCACCAGAAATAGTCAAGAAATTTGAATTCCCTATTAAATTTATCGCATTAACTGAACTTCCAGCTGGTAATAAACCTGAGTTTACTATTTGTTGCATAGCATTTGTAACTTGAGGACGTGCCCAATCTGATTCTATTGTATAATTTTTATTTTCTACTAAGATTTCTAAAGTTTTAATTTGAGCATCACTGGCTTTAGACTTTGATGATTTACATGACAATGTCAATATAAAAATAAGTAAAGTAAAAAAAGCTAAAGGTTTCATCTTCTCTAAGGTATGCGTTGTAACTAAGTTATAAAATATTAGTTAACTAAGTGCTTAATAGACTGTTAAAAATAGAAAAATATTTATGATTGTGGATTCTTAACCTTTGTAGTAGCAATAATTAAAAACAAAAGAAACGCTAAAGTGATATAACTTATATAACTATAAGAGCCTAATGTTGTAAAGCAATAACTAAACAAACTAGGTGCAATAGCGCTGGCTATTACTAAAAAACTCATTACTTTTCCAGTTATAGCTCCTAAATACTTACGTCCGTAGTATCTTGGCCATGTAACTGCATTAACAACGGCAACCAGCCCTCCTAAAATACCTAAGCCAATTATTAAAAAATATACACCAATGGTATATGACAAAAACATTAAACCCAAAGATGCTAATACACCACTTGCTAGCATGATATATAAATAAATTTTATGGTGAATATAATCGCTAAGAATATTACAAAGTGTTGATACGGCAATAGCAATAATAGATATTGGTAGAAAAACAGCTATAGCTTGTGATTTTGTATACTCTTGACTTGCAAAAATAGAAACTACATGAAATGTAAAACCTGTTATAAAAAAACTATTAAAAGCTAATGTTAATCCTATCATCCAAAAAGCTCTTGTTTGTTTTGCTTGCTTTAAAGTGAAATTAGATTCAACTTTTTTAACCTCTATGATTATAGTTTTTTTATCATGTCCATCTGGTTTTAAATTAAAATCTTCTGGTTTATTTCTATAAAACTGTAAAACACAAAAACTAAAAATAAACAAGGAAATAGCTAGTATTTGCCAACTCATTTCCCATCCATGATTATCTATAAGTTTGTTTATTAAAATTGGTGAGCTAGAAAAACCTAATGATACACCAATGCTACTTATAGAGTTCACCTTTCCTCTGTTTTTATCAAACCAAATCATTATCATATTACGAGAAGACATGGTTAAAACCCCTTGGCCACAAAACCTAATAAAAAAGAATAATATGGTGATAAGTACAAAAGGCACAACCCAAGAATCAAATTGTGTTAATAGCTTTATGTGGTTACTTATATCTACAGAAATCGAAAATAAAAGCAGTGACAGTCCTAGAAATATAGTTGCAAAAAAAGCAACATATCTTGCTCCATATTCATCAAACAATACACCTGCTCTTGAAACAAAAAAAGCACTTAATAAAGTGCCAAACATATATGCGTTACTAAATTGATTTCTTGTTAATCCTAAGGCATCCTTAACCGGATCTGTAAAAACTGAAACCCCAACAGTTTGACCTGGAATACTTGCTAAAACACCAATGCTTCCAACAAAAAGTACCACATAGCCATAAAAAAAAGGCCATTTATTTGGATTAATTAAGGAAAACTTATTGTGATTTAACATATACTTTTATCAACTACCAATTGGGGTAACTGAATATTATTTAAAAGCTTATTTTAAAATTCTAGCAATTTCATTAAACCAATCTTCAATATTAGTCTCATTAGTATCAAGTGCTACGCTACCATTGCCATAAGACCCATAAACATTTCTTTTAGTTCTAGAGAAAAACCCAACAATAGGGGTTAGTGAAGCACTTGCTAGGTGCATAACGCCATTATCTGCAGAAACAAAAATGTTAGTGTTGTGAATAATGGCGCCCATTTCTCGAATATCTTGACTATAGAAATTTGGAGCCTTAAAATTGATTTTCGAGATATTCTCAATAGGGAGCATTTCAATAATGTTGAATTCAGGGTATTCTTTTAGTAACCTAGAATAAACCGTTTCCCACCATGTTTCAGAATAGCATTTATTACCTGTTGCGTTGGTATAAATACAAATGGTCTTCTTGTTATTACGAATAATGTCTTTTAATATGTTTTTTCCTTTAGAAATTTCTTCTTCACTTAATTTAATATCTAAAAGAGGTATTTCAGTAGTATTATATTCAATTCCTAATCTAGATAAATAGTGTCTTAAATTATAAATTGGATACTTTGAAATATGTTCATAATCATCATATTGCTGTTTAATGGTTTCATCAACATCACCAAAAACTTTAATTTTTGCTTTAGACATTTGCGTTAATAAACGTCCTGAAGATGAGTTTCTATCAGCATTTATAACCAAATCGTAAGTTTTTTGCTTGATAGAAATCCAACTTTTTGCATACTGAAATAAGTTGTTAAAAGGTTTTTTTGGGAGTTTAATAATCTTGTTAACTTGCTGGTAGTTTTCAAAAACGGGATGCGCTACACCGCCTTTTACAAATAAATCAATTTCACAACCTGGAAACATATTTATAACCTCTTGCACTAGCGGTGTTAATAATAATTGATTTCCTAGGCGATGATTTGGTCTTATAATTAACACTTTTTTTATATCAGAAATTTTAATTTCACCCTTTTTAGGTTCAGAGTAAGCGCTACCAACGTTTTTGGTAATGCTACGCATAATACTTCTTCTTATATTATTAATCCGGGTTTTAAATTTCATTTACTGGTAAAGTTTATGCTTTTAATCGAAAAGAATTCCTCGAGGCTCTGCCTCGGGGTTTCCGTTGAAATTGTCATTCCCGTGAAAACGGGAATCTAAATAACAGAATTTCGATTTTTGACCTTTTGTCAAAATGAAACCAGCGAAATACCTCTATGGCTCTGCCTCGAGGATAGTTGGTTTCAAGAAATTCTTTTATTGGTGTTCAAAAGTACAAAGATACTATGGCCTAGACAAGCATATTGAAACACGTGTTGAGATTAATTAAGGCATTAATAAATACTTTATTAGTCTACTTTAATGGCTTTAAAAAATAAGCTGAATTTGGGCTGAATTAAATCCTAGTATATTTAAAAAGGATTAGCTATTATATCTCGCTTTATATAGAACGTTTAAAATTAAACCTCCAATAATTAGCACAATTCCTAGAATACTCCAAAGCGTATAAACCTCATTAAAAATAAATAAACCGAATAGTACTGTAAAAATAACTTCAATATATTTTAACGGTGCTACTTGGTTTGTTGAAGCTATTTGAAACGCTTTAGTCATATATACCTGTCCGAAATAGCCAAAAACACCGAGAAGGAATAATAGTAACCATTCAACACCAACAGGATTTACCCAATTATTAATAGACAATACTCCGCCTACTATGGTTGCAATAATCATAAAGTAGTTTACAACGACTACAGGATGTTCACTTTTACCTATTTTACTGATGATGATGTAAACTAAACCACTAAAAACAGCTGCTAGCAAAACTAAAAATAAACCATAAGAATCTAAGTCACTATCAAATCCTTTTAAAATAACTACTCCAATAAAAGCCATTAAAAAGAAGCCCCATTGCACTGGTTTTATTCTTTCTTTTAATAAAATAACTGCAAAAATAGCCGCAAAGATTGGTGCTATATAACGTAAAGAAACCGCAGTACCTACAGATAAATATTTAATAGACATAAAGAAAAGAGTCATTGAAGTAACGCCAACTAACCCTCTTAAAATCAATAACTTATTGTTTTTTCCAATAATTGGGATTTTATTTTTTAATAAAAACCCGAAAGTAAAAAATAAAGAGCTTGCTGATCTGAAAAACACAATTTGAAATGGACTAACTTCACTTAAGTATTTAACAGTGGAATTCATACAAGCAAAAGCCAAAGTACTAATAAACATAAATTTTATAGCCTGCTTAACGTCCAATAGCTCTTGGTTTTAAAACACGTTTAGTATTTATAAAATAAACGCCAGTAAGCAAAACTACTGCTGCAATAATGGATTGTAATGAAATATGTTCATTTAAAACCCACCATCCTAAAATTAAAGCTATTATTGGATTTACATAAGTTGAAGTGGCTACTTTTTCTGGAGACACCTCTTTTAAAAGATAGTTAAACGATGTAAAGGCTATAATACTGCCGAAAACAATAAGTCCAATCATAGACCATTGTACCTCTGGCTGCCATGTATTTGGTAACGACCAAGGTTCATGCAATACCAAACTAATAATACCAAGCATAATACCGCCTGCAAGCATTTGATACCCTGTATTCACAAAAGAATTTTTTGGCAAATCGGCTTTTCCAACAAAAATACTAGCATAAGCCCAGCTTAGCATACAAACAAAAATTAAAACCATGCCTAAAATTTGACCTTCTTTATTTATAATTTCTTTCTGACTCACCAAAAGAAAGATGCCTATAAATCCCAAAATCACACCAATATAAGACATGAGTTTAATGCGTTTACCTTGAAATACACGCATCATTATAAGAATTACTAAAGGTTGTGCAGAAATTTCTAAAGCAGCAAAACCACTATCAATATATTTTAAGGCTAAAACAGCAAGTCCGTTACCCAGAGTTAAAAACAGAAATCCCGCAATTATGGCATTCAGCAATTTTTTTTTAGAAATTTTAAGGCTTATACCTAATGATTTTGCTATAATAAAAATGATCATACTAGCAATAAGAAACCTAACAGAAGCTAGAAAAAATGGAGGTAATTGTGAAACCGATATTTTATTCAATAAATAGGTAGATCCCCAAATAATATAAATAGAAAAAAAGGCTAATATGATTAGAACCGTTTTACGCGATACATTCATAATTAGCCTTTTGTATTATAAATTACTGGGGTTAAAAACCAGTATAAATATTATATTTTCTTTACTCTAACAGCATTCATGCCTTTTTGCCCACGCTCTAATTCGTAAGTTACTTTGTCGTTTTCCTCAATATCTTCAAGAGTTCCGCTAACATGAACAAAATATTTTTCTTGATTTATGCTATCTATAATAAAACCAAAACCTTTAGAATGGTCAAAGAAAGATACTTTACCTTCTTTGTTTACTGGTTCTTCATCTTCTCTATCTTCTTTCTTCGGGATTCCAAGCTCAATGCTTTCAGCCTCAACCTTTTCGCGCATTGCCGGGTCTGGTGGTGTATCGGTTAAATTACCGTTAAAATCTACATAAGCAAACTGAATACCTTGTGGGTTTTCTTTAGCTTCAGCTCTCCGAGCGTCTTTCTTCTTTTGCTTTTCCTCTCTCTTTTTTAAGCGTTTTTTTTCTTTTTCAATTTTGTTAAATGTGACCTGCGATTTTGCCATAGTTTAAATACTCCTACTGGGTTTTTTAAATTAATATGATGTAAAGATACATCTAATATTTATTATGTTATAATAATAATAGTATTCTGCTTAAAAATTAGTCTTTGGGCGTTACCCAAAAAAGGGTCGGGCTTTACGTTACAAGTCCTCGCTCGTACCTCGCTGTGGGCTTTCCACTGCAATCCCTAACGCAAATCGAGAGTACATCGCTATAAGACGCGCTACTGTAAATCCTTCTTCATTATTTCAGTATAATTTGATTTTAAATGTAAGTCCATTTGAGGAAAAGGTATAGCAACACTATTTTCAGTAAATTTCCGACTAATACTTCTACGTATATCACTTTTTACTTTACTTATTCGGAATATATTTCGACTAAAAAATAATACTTGAAAATCTAAAGATGAATTTCCAAAATTCACTAATCTCGCTTCAGTCGATTCACGGTCAGATATATCAGGATGATCAAATGCACATTCTTCCAAAATTTTTATAACTAAGTCTATATCACTTCCATAAGCAACACCAACATCAATTCTAAAGCGAGTCTTCATGGTCTGGTGGCTCCAGTTTATAACTTTATTAGTTGTAATTAATGAATTTGGAATTATAATAGAGACATCATCTCTATTTAAGGCCTTGGATGTTCGCAATCCAATACTTTGAATCTTAACTATATCACCATCTATGTCCAAGACATCATCTATTTTTATAGATTGTTCTGAAAGTAAAATTATTCCTGATATAACATCGTTAAATGTTTGCTGAAGTCCTAATCCTACCCCAACAAGTAAAGCCGCAGAACTAGCTATTAATACAGTAACTTTAACACCAATAGTTTCTAAAATAAGACCAATTGCAATGACCCAAATTACATATCTAATGATTTGAAATAAGGCATAAAGGCTCCCTTTGTCAATATTTTTAAACTTTCGTTTACGAAAAAGTGTTTTCTTAATTAACCATAATATTAATTTGGGAATCAGAAAAATTATTAAAATAGTCACTAATGTATAAACTCGAAAACTATTATCTCCAATACTAAAAAGCTCAAATTCCAAAAAGTTCATAAATGTATCCATCTTGTTCTTTTAATACCGTATGACTTAGACGGATATGAAATGTTTTAATATTAAATATCCGATGATAAACGAAGTTAGCTGAATTTTTTATAAAGCCAACCAAATAACCAATTAAACTTGGCTTCATCGCGTCTTTGCAGACAAAAGTAGATTCAAAAAATCCTAATCCTCAGGAGGAAAACCATGAATTTGTTCAAATACCTCGTCAAAATTTGTACGCAAATAAGAATTAAGTTTCTTTTTGTAATCGCCTTTAAGCCACTCCACAAAATTGAATGTGCTCTTACTAATACACTTACTATAACGCTGTATTCTAAAATCTACATCGTCACCAAGTTGCTTCGCTAATGCTAGCGCATCATAAACATCTTCGCTATTTTCTATACAAATTTTAGCATGTTGTTCTATAGACCGCAATAAAACTACTTTTGAAGATTCTCCTCCTCTTATAGAATCAACGTATGTTTTTTGAATATCAAAATGCACATCTTCAGATTTTGCAAACTCTGCACGTAAAGCATCTGGCATTTCATATCTAAAATTGCTTTCTAATTCTTCATCACTTAAAATAGCATCAAGATAATACGTTGGCGATTTAAAAATGCGCTGCCAATCTAAACCATCACCCCAAGGTCCGAATCTGTGGAAATTATTACCTAAATCAATAACCGAAAATGTTCTCTTATCTTTTAAAATACGAGATCCACGACCAATCATTTGGTAATAAAGTGTCAAAGACTTTGTAGCTCTGTTAAGGATAATACTATCAACAGTAGGTTCATCAAAACCAGTTGTTAAAATACTCACCGAAGTTAAAATGGCATCAGGTGTTTTCTTGAACCATTTTAGTATCATGGCGCGTTCTTTTTTTGTATTGGTATTATCCAAATGTGCTACAGGATAACCGGCTCTTCTAAACGTGTCATACACATGCAAAGAGGTGTTAATACCATTATTAAAAATTAAAGTCTTCTTTCCCTTTGCACGCTCTTCATACGCTTGTAACAATTTGGATAGCATATCGTTATCCGTATATAAGTCTTCCGATGATTTAACTGTATAATCACCATTTGCACCAACTACCAAAGAGGTTAATCCAACATTATAAGTAAACATTTCTGCTCGCGCTAAGAAGCCATTATCAATAAGCGACTCTATACTTTCTCCAACAATTAATTCATCATAATTGTCGGTCATTGGTAATTCAATACTCGAACTTAATGGTGTTGCAGTTACTCCTAAAATGAATGATTGACTAAAAAATTTGAATAGTTTGGTAAATGAGTTGTAGTGTGCCTCATCAATAATCACTAATCCAATATCAGAAATATCGAGCTTATCATCATTCAATCTGTTATTTAAGGTTTCAACCATCGCCACAAAACAACTGTATTCTGACTGATCACTTAAATCGGCCTTACTATCTACAACTTTATTATTAACACCAAATTCTGTAAGCATATTTGAAGTTTGCTTACATAACTCAATACGGTGTGTCATCACCAATACTTTCTTTTTATGGTGTTTTAAATACTGCCTTACTATTTCAGAGAAAATAACCGTTTTACCACCACCTGTAGGTAATTGATATAGCAAATGATAATCTTCAGGAGATTCCTCAAAAGCAGTAAAAATTTTATCAATAGCACCTTTTTGGTAACTATATAAATCTTTACCTTCTTTCCTTTCCTCTAATTCTAATTGAGCTTTTGTAATCTCCATACTTTAAATTTTGCAACGTGCAAAAATAACATCTTTAAAGGGTATTATAAGCATTATTAGTGTGAAATTATCCAAGTAATATTAACATTGCGAAAATTTATTCTTATGTTCGGAACAAGTTAATTTTAAAATAAGCATCTAAACTATTGAAGTACAAATCCTTTGAATTTATGAAATGAACTAAGCACTTGCATTTATACTTGAAATTGAAACGGTTGCATGTAGTTATATTTCTGACGGTGTTAATTAGTGTCTGGACGGAAACACAGCAAAATTAAATTTGTTTCTTTTTGCGCCCTTTCAGTTTATTTTTAATCGCTTGATACTAAGGCATCAACTCATAAAAACTAAACAAAAATGACATCAAAAATAATTCAAATTATAAAAATCGTCTGTTTCCGTCCAGACACTAATTATGAATTAACTTATAAACTCCTAGAAAACATAAATTAATATGGAAGACCTTAGTACATGACAAAAATTGATAATATATCGGATGTCAATCTGAGCGCAGTCGAAGACATTGGAAATATCGTATTCAAAAGCATTTCGACTGCGCTCAATGTGACACTTTTATATTTTTGTCATGTACTAAAATGGAAGACTATAAAAACACAAAGCATCTACATCTAAATAAGTGATGTTTTAAAATGAATTTATACATTTGTTTATCTTAATTTTATAATATGAAAATCTACAACAAATCTAGAGCAAAAGGTCATGTAGCAAACGAAAACAGGTATGATTCAATGACCTACAAACGCACTGGAAGAAGCGGTGTACTTTTACCTGCCATTTCTCTTGGTTTATGGCACAACTTTGGTTTTGTTGATGCTATTAAAAATGGAAGAGACATTTTAAGAACCGCTTTTGATTTAGGGATAACACATATAGATTTAGCCAATAATTACGGGCCTCCTCCTGGTTCTGCCGAAGAAAATTTTGGAACTATATTTAAACAAGACTTCAAACCTTACAGAGATGAATTGTTTATAGCTACAAAAGCAGGATATGTTATGTGGTCTGGACCTTATGGAGATTTTGGATCAAGAAAATATTTAATATCTAGTTTAGATCAAAGCTTAAAACGTATGGGATTAGATTATGTTGATATTTTCTATCATCACAGACCAGACCCAGATACACCTCTAGAGGAGACTATGGGCGCATTGGCAGATATTGTACGTCAAGGAAAAGCCTTATATGTTGGTATTTCAAATTACGGTTCTGAGGATACTCAAAAGGCTGCTAAACTATTAAAAGAATTAAATGTTCCTTTTATTTTGCATCAAGCCAGATATTCCATGTTTGATCGTTGGGTTGAAGATGGTCTTTTAGATACTTTAGAAAACAATGGTTTGGGATGTATAGCGTTTTCACCATTAGCACAAGGCATGCTTACCGATAAATATTTAAAGGGTATTCCTAAAAACTCTAGAGCGGGAAATGATTCAATTTTTTTGAATGCTGAAACTGTTCAATCTAACATTGAAAAAATACATAGCTTAAATACTATGGCTCAAAGACGTGGGCAAAAGCTATCTCAAATGGCTATTTCATGGATATTAAGACAACCACAAGTAGCATCAGTATTAGTTGGAGCAAGTTCTTCTAATCAATTAAAAGAAAACGTAAAAGCTTTGGATTGTTTAGATTTTTCTGAAGATGAACTGAAGTTTATTGATGGGATAATTTCTTAAAAAACTACTCTTTAACAACAATAATAGTAGCCTTAACACCCGTGGCTAGATTCCAACGGTTTTGAGATATAACTATTCCAGAATCATCGATAACTTTAAATTCTGCGGTGTTGGGACCAGATTCTCCTTGGTTTAATGCTAAAAAGTCAATTTTATTAAACCCTTTTTTAAGATCTAACTTAAAGCCCTTAAAACCTCCAGTAAGAAAAACTCTTGCATGTGTAATATCATCATTCACTCTTACTTGTATAATATCACCATCAGTATAACCATGGTCTCTATAAACAACGTTCACAAATATTGAAGTGGTTTTAAAATCACCAAAATACTGATCTATTGTACTCCCATTTCTTAAAGCCACCTCTTTTTCGCTAAGCTTCAAGTTCTCCAAATTTTTATTTACTTGCTTCATATAAAGTTCTCCCGGGTTTCCAAACTCTTCTTTTGGAAACATAGATAATTCTTTTTTAGGCAACTCAAGTGAAAGAGCTACTTTTGGTCTATTCATTCCAAAAGCGTTGTTTTCTTTTATGGGTTTTGATGGTTTTAACGGAGTAATATCAGCTGAATCCTTTTTGCTTTCAACAGCGGGAATAGAAATAGATTTCTTTTTACTATCTATTTGTGAGTAAATAGATAACGTTAGGAACATAAAAAAAAGAAATAATATATAAGATTTCATTAAGCTTATCTAAAAAATATAATTTTGTTCTTAGTGGTATTTATTCTTCAAAGATATTTCTTTCCTAGAAATACAACCATGTTAAACTGATTATTTAATATCTGTTTAACAATAACCGTTCCTAAAACATACAATCAATACTCTTTTCTATGTCACTCCTACCTTAAATTGTTAAAATTTGTTAATTTATTACTTTGTTATACATAGTACTGTAACAAAATTTATTTATAGTCGTCTATCTAGTATAATCAAATAAAAACAATATATAATTATTCATTAATCAAAATCAAAAATTATGAGAACTTTAAACAACAATCAATTATCAGGAACTTTAAACGGAACCAAAAGTAACCAATGGAACACTAAAAGACGTTATAGATAAATAGCATCTTTTAAAACCAAAACTTTCACTAATCCATTTTAATCAATCAAATCAAAAATTATGAGAACTTTAAACAACAATCAATTATCAGGAACTTTAAACGGAACCAAAAGTAACCAATGGAACACTAAAAGACGTCACAGATAAGTAACGTCTTTTAGGCTCCAAATCTTTCATCAATCTTTTTTAATCAATCAAAAAAATGAAATCAATCATCAAAATATCTAGACATCTAAATAACATTACTCAAGAAAATTTATTGATTAGCAAACGCATCATAGATTTTCGAACTTCAAACACAGGACTTTGGAAAGGCACTAAGCGATACGCTCACTAATCTGATATGCTTATAATTACGGTACTGTTTTTGTGAAAGATAATTCATATTAACATACAACCCATATCATATATTAGATAATCTATTACATATTAAAACTACTTCAAAATATATCGCTACACTACTTTTTTAAGTTTAAACGTAGCGATGCTATGATGAAACTTATAAAAAGTCATATTTTATTGAAGTTTTAATCTTCATAACGGCTCTCTAAGACATAATATGGCTTAAAAACTATAATTATGAGACACTCAAAATTAGTACCCGAAGTAAATGCGGGGTCTATGGCAGACATCGCATTTTTATTACTCATTTTCTTTTTAGTAACCGCCACAATTTCTTCAGACCAAGGCATTAACAGATTGCTTCCCAGAGCATGTCCTCTAGGAATGGATTGTTCTAACGATGTGAATGAGCGTAACATTTTGCGAATCGTGATTAACAACAATGATGAAATTATGATAGAAGATGAAATCATTCCTCTTGAAAACCTTAAAAACATTGCTAAGACCTTTTTAGACAACAATGGAGACAGTAGTTGTGGATATTGTTTAGGTGCAAAAGATGCTAAATCATCTGACAATCCTATAGAAGCGGTAGTGTCATTACAAAATGGAAAACAAACTACTTACAAAACCTTTATCGCTGTTCAAAATGAATTAACGAAAGCGTATTATGAATTACGACAAGCCTATAGTTTAAAAGTATTGCATAAACCTACAGATAAGTTAACAAAAGAAGAAATGAAGATTATAAAAGAGGCCTATCCGTTTATCCTTTCGGAAGCTGAAACGAAGTAAATTATTTGGATTATTTTGGTATTACAACGGCAACCTTAGTAGCTCAATAATCTTTTAGAATACCGTATTCAATGCGCAGGCGTTTTCTGCCCCATTGTTTTGCAGCTTTTACATCCATACCCATGTAAATATCAATTCGGGATTTCCATCTATAATGCATTTTATCTTTAACTAAATATATCCCTTCAAGACCTTCAATCTTAACAGGGGTATTATGTTTTAATCCAAGTTTCAACAAATCTCTAGAAACAGCAATATATTTTAAACCAGGTTTTAAACTATCACCAAATGCTGTGATATGTGGATTTGAATTGGTTTGGTTTGCTAAGGAATTATACGCAGTAGCCGTAACATTAAGAGCGTTCCATTTATATAACTCTTTAGGTTTTTCTTTGCAACTAAAACCAAACAATAGTATTATAAATATAATTAAACGCATAGATTAAATATACGAATATTACTCCAATCAATTATTTAAGCGTATTTTGCCTCATCACAAGATTAATCACTTTATACAAAATAAATGAAACATTATATTTTTATTTTTTGCATTTTATTATCTTTTTCTTCTTGTAAAAATGAATCCAGATCAACTGAAAACGCAATGAAAATTAACGATTCTATATCACTTATTGAACGCGCAAAAACAATTCACGACCGTGTAATTACTTTAGATACACATTGCGATATTAATATTAATAATTTTACAGATTCTATAAATTATACACAGGATTTAGATACTCAAATAACATTACCAAAAATGAAATCTGGCGGATTAGACGTGGCTTGGTTTATTGTTTATACTGGGCAAGATTCGCTAACAGATGAAGGCTATAAAAAAGCCTACAAGAACGCCATATCCAAGTTTGATGCTATTCATAAATTAGTCACAGAAATAGCACCAAATGATATTGAATTGGCTACAACATCTGAAGACGTAAAACGTATTGCCAAATCTGGAAAAAAAGTGGCTATGATTGGTATTGAAAATGGATATCCTGTTGGGCTAGATATTAAAAATGTTGAAAAATTTTATAATCTCGGTGCACGTTATATGTCGTTAGCTCACAACGGTCATAGCCAATTATCTGACAGTAATACTGGTGAAGCAGATGATATTTGGTTACACGATGGTTTAAGTGATTTCGGAAAAGAAGTTATTAAAGAAATGAATCGCTTGGGGATGATGATTGATGTGTCTCATCCATCAAAAGAAGCCATGAAACAAATGATTACATTGAGTAAAGCGCCCATTATAGCATCACACTCCTCGGCCAGAGCCTTATGCGATCATAGTAGAAATTTGGATGATGAACAATTAGAATTGATTAAAGAAAATGGAGGTGTTGTTCAAACTGTTGCTTTTCAAGCGTATTTAAATACTGAAAAATATGAAGCGAGAAATAAAAAATTACGTTCTATTAGAATTAAAATAGCCGATTCTTTAGGGGCTAAATGGTATGATACCAAGGAACGACTGTTGCTAAGTAATGAGGAAAAAGAAAAATTTTATAGTGTTAGAGGAAAAATAAAGAAGCTTGCCGATATGGAAGCAAGTAAATTGGATGATATTCCTCCTATGGTTAATGTTTCAGATTTTGTAAATCATATTGATTATTTAGTCCAAAAAATAGGTATTGAACATGTTGGGATAAGTAGTGATTTTGATGGTGGTGGTGGTATTGGAGGCTGGAGTGATGCTTCGGAGACTTTTAACGTCACTTTAGAGCTTGTAAAACGAGGCTATACAGAAGATGAGATAGACATGTTATGGAGTGGTAATTTACTTCGTGTTTTGGATGAAGTCGATGCTGTAGCACAAACTTTGAATTAATACGCCAACAATTCTTTTAAAGCGGTTTTAAATTTATTTTTTGGAAGATATTGTTGCTCTAATTGGCTTGTAAAAGGAATTGGTGTTTCCATACTTGCAACACGCTTAACCGGCGCATCTAAATATTTAAAACAATGTTCCATAATTCCAGCTGAAATATCACTGGAAATACTGCCAAATAAAGAATCTTCCTGAAGAATAATAGCTTTTCCAGTTTTTATAACGGACTCATAAATAGTTTCAACATCTAATGGCTGAAGCGTTCTCAAATCAATCATATCCGCTGAGACTTCAGGGTTATTATCTAGCGTCTCTAAAGCCCAATGTACCGCAGCCCCATAGGATATAATAGTTATCTCATTACCTGTTCTTAAAAGTGATGCTTTCCCAAAAGGTAATGTGTAATAATCCATAGGAATATCTTGACGCATGCTTCTGTATAAGCCTTTATGCTCAAAGAATAATACAGGATTTGGATCATTAATTGCAGTGTTTAATAAGCCTTTAGCATCATACGGAAACGCTGGATAAACCACTTTTAGTCCTGGGGTTTTAGTAAACCAAGCTTCATTAGTTTGCGAGTGAAACGGACCAGCTGCCATACCTCCACCACAAGGCATTCTTATAACAACATCAGCATTTTGGTTCCATCTATAATAGGACTTAGCCAAATAATTTACAACAGGATTAAAGCCAGAACTCACAAAATCTGCGAATTGCATTTCAACAACACTTTTAATTCCTGCTATGGATAATCCCATGGCTGCTTCAACAATAGCAGATTCACAAATGGGTGTGTTTCTCACTCTATCCTTTCCAAATTGTTCTACAAAACCATCAGTAATTTTAAATGCTCCTCCATATTCAGCGATATCTTGTCCCATAATGACCAAATCAGAATGTTTCTCCATACTCTGTTTTAAACCATTTGAAATGGCATCAATAAAACGAACTTCTTCTAAATTTGAATTATTTATAACGTCTTGATATTCAATTGTTTTATATACATCATTTAATTCTTCCGTTTCATTAGGAATAATATCATCTTCATTAAAAGCAACCTCTAAATGTTCATTAATTTCGTGCACAATAGAGGCTTTAATTGAGACTTCATCTTCTTCAGTCAGAATATTATTCTCCATTAAAAATGCCTGAAAATTCATTAAGGGATCTTTAGCCGCCCAAGTATCCATCAATTCTTGCGGTACATATTTAGTGCCACTAGCCTCTTCATGCCCGCGCATTCTAAAGGTTTTAAATTCAAGTAAAATAGGCCTAGGATTTTTTCGAATATCGTCAGCTAACTGGCTAACCGTAGTATACACTTCAATAATATTATTTCCATCAATAATATGAGATTCCATACCATAACCTAAACCTTTATCTACAATGTCTTTGCAGTTATATTGTTCATTTGTAGGCGTTGATAAACCGTAACCATTATTTTCAACACAAAACAAAACTGGTAGTTTCCATACCGATGCTACATTTAAAGCTTCATGAAAATCGCCTTCGCTAGTTGCTCCTTCACCTGTAAAAACAGCAGTAACTTGGTTTTTATTTTTCAATTTTGAAGCTAAAGCTATACCATCAGCAACACCTAACTGAGGACCTAAATGCGAAATCATGCCCACAATTTTATATTGCTGTGTTCCAAAATGAAATGATCTATCTCTACCTTTAGTAAATCCAGATGCTTTGCCTTGCCATTGCCCAAACAACCTATACAAAGGAATATGTCTGGTTGTAAAAACACCCAAATTTCTGTGCATTGGCAAAATGTAATCATCATCATTCATAGCCATGGTAACACCAACTGAGATAGCCTCTTGACCAATACCAGAAAACCATTTACTTATTTTTCCTTGCCTCAGTAAAATAAGCATCTTCTCCTCTATCAATCTGGGTTTCAGCATATTTCTATATAATGACAGAAGCGTTTCTGATTCTAATCCTTTACTGATGTAATTTATGTTAGATGAAGTTTTTGTTACTTTCATAAAAAATGGCGTATTTCATTATCAAATATACTATAATTAGTATTTATTAATCAAAAAAAATGCACATAACTCAGTATAAATAACTTTGAATGTTTTTGTACATTTGTGTTATACTCATTGAACTTATTTAAAGTTTTTTGGTTGAAGCGAAAAATTGAAATTTTATTTCAAAATGAAAACTTTTTTAAAACTACATAGCATCGTTACGGAGTAAGAAAAAGATAAAATATTGGAATAAAAGGACATTTTGCAGCCAGTTGAAAAGCTTTAAATAAGTTCACTATAAAATCAACCTTATGAATACCATACCAAGTGTTAATTTAAAAGACTTTCTTTCTGAAGATCCTGTTAGAAAACAAAACTTCGTAAATGCTATTGGAAAAGCTTATGAAGAGATTGGTTTTGTGGCACTTAAAGGCCATTTTTTAGATGACACTTTAGTTGATAACCTATACAAAGAGGTTAAAAACTTTTTTAGTTTGCCAACAGAAACTAAACGGAAATATGAAATTCCTGGAATTGGAGGACAAAGAGGTTATGTCTCTTTTGGAAAAGAAAGCGCAAAAGGTAAAAAAGAAGGTGATTTAAAAGAGTTCTGGCATTTTGGCCAATATGTTGATGATAATGATAAACTTAAAGCAGAATATCCTGATAATGTCAATGTAAAAGAACTTTCAGAGTTTAATAAAACCGGGAAAGAAACCTATAAGATGCTTGAAAAAACGGCTAAGTATGTATTGCGTGCTTTGGCGTTACATTTAGGTTTAAAAGAAACCTATTTTGATGAATATATTTATAATGGAAACTCCATTTTAAGACCAATACACTACCCGCCTATTACCCAAGAACCTAAAGAAGCTGTTAGAGCTGCAGCTCATGGCGATATTAACTTAATTACCCTTTTAATGGGCGCTCAAGGAAGAGGCTTGCAAGTACAAAACCATAAAGGCGAATGGATTGATGCCATTGCTGAAGCTGATGAATTAATGATTAATGTTGGAGATATGCTTTCTAGACACACCAATAATAAATTAAAATCGACCATACACCGAGTAATAAATCCGCCTAAAGAACTTTGGGGAACATCTCGTTATTCTATACCATTTTTCATGCACCCTATAAGTGATATGAAATTAGATGTTTTGGAAGGTTGTATTGATGAAAATAATACAAAAGCCTTTGATGATATTACTGCAGGTGAATTTTTAAATGAACGTTTAATAGAATTAGGATTGAAGAAATAAAAAGTTTGCAGTCCATAGTTGGCAGTAGGCAGTTTGCTTACTCTTGCGATTTTGACCGCACACTGAAGACTGAAAACTGCACACTAAAAAAATGGATTTACAAGACCAACTTAAAAATTTATTTCCAGATTATGTTGAAGAAGAAGCCACTTCTGATATAAATGAATCATCTGGAATTTGGATGCAAGATGATCCTATAATTTGTAAATACGAAAAGCGTAAAGGAAAACCTATCACTATTCTCGAAGGATATACCGGCGCAACAAAAGATTTTAAAATATTAGCCAAAGAAATTAAAACAAAACTTAGTGTTGGCGGTAGTTTTAAGGATGATAAAATTATAATTCAAGGTGATTATCGTGATAAAATAATGCAACTATTAAAAGACAAAGGGTTTAATGTAAAACGCGTAGGCGGATAAATTTATGAACAAACAACCACTGCATATTACTAACGGAAGTAATTTGACTAACGCACTTAATGAATTGGATATTCAAGGTGTAAAATTGACTTGGCAAGAATTATTATGTGAAGGTCCTACAACTGAAAAAGTTGGTTCTGAATTATTTTTAGAAACTAGAAAATCATTTTTCACGCAATTTTATAATGTTGATTTAGATCTTGAATTAATTAAAAGTGAATTGGATAAATTAAAGCATCCAGAGAATTATTCTGAAATTGTGCTATGGTTTGAATATGATTTATTTTGCCATATTAATATGGTTGCAGTAATAAGTCTTATTCAACAGCTAAAAATAGAACTTCCTATTTACTTGGTTTGTAGTGGTAGAATTGAAGGCAGTAAAAACTTGATGGGTTTATCTGAGTTATCAACAGAACAATTACTAAATCATTATAAAAATAAGGTGTTGCTTAATGCAGATGATATAGATATGGCAACAACAATTTGGGGTATTTATTGCGGCGTAAATCATAATTTACTAAAACCTTTTATAGTTAAAAGTTCATCCTTTGAATATTTGAGTAATTGTTTAAAAGCACATTTAAAACGGTTCCCTGATTCGATTGATGGTTTAAATACTCTAGAAAAAAACATTCTTGAAATCATTAATAAATATAAAATTACATCTAAAAATCATTTACTAGGTTACGCTCTAAATTATCAAGGTTTTTATGGTTACGGCGACCTACAGTTATCGAAAATTATAGATCAATTAGAAGTGTTCTATACTGTAACAGCTGATAAAATAGAACTTAATAGAACTGGACACGAAGCATTGCTTGGTCAGCGAAATTTTTCTTTAGAAATCGATAATAATATGATATTTGGAGGCGTTGCTAAGCATGACTTCCAATTTAGTAAACAATTAAATAAATTAGTTAAAACAGTATTAAATGCACATTAAAGAATCTGAACTTATTTTAAATCCAGATGGTAGCATCTATCATTTAAATTTAAAGCCCGAGAATATTTCAAACACCATCATTTTTGTAGGTGATCAAGATCGTGTAGAAAAAGTAACATCACATTTCGACTCTATTGAATTTGAAACTCAAAAGCGTGAATTTAAAACCCAAACTGGGCATTACAAAGGCAAGCGTATTACTGTGATTTCTACAGGCATAGGCCCTGATAATATTGATATTGTACTTAATGAATTAGATGCGCTTGTTAATATTGATTTTACAACAAGGCAAATAAAAGAAAAACTCACAAGTCTTGATATTATAAGAATTGGTACTTCTGGCGCTTTACAAGACCATATTCCTGTAGATTCCTTTCTGTTAAGTACTCATGGTCTTGATATTAATGGGATGCTACATTCTTATAAAATTGATACCATTAGAAATTCGGATATTGAAGAAGCCTTTGTACAACAAACCAATTGGCATCCCAACAAAGCAAACCCAATAGTTATAGAAGGCAGTCATAAATTAGAAAAAAAATTTGAAAGTGATAAGATGCACAAAGGGTTAACAGCAACTGCTGGTGGTTTTTATGGGCCACAAGGTCGCGTTCTTAGATTAGCCATTCAGGATGCAGAATTAAATTCTAAAATGGATGATTTTAATTTCAACGGCGTTAAAATCGCAAATTTTGAAATGGAAACTTCTGCCATTTATGGTCTAGCAAAATTAATGGGTCATGAGGCTATGTCCTTAAATGCCATTATAGCCAATAGAGTTTTAGGTACTTTTAGCAAAAGCTCAAGTACCGTTATTCAAAACTTAATTACCTACACACTAAACAAGATTACAGAATAAACCGATTGATTTAATGAAGAAAGTAAATATTGGCGGTGTGCCAGAACATTTCAATTTAGCTTGGTACTTAACATTAAAAAATGGCGAATACAAAAAAGAAAATATCAATTTACGGTGGCATGATTATTACGGTGGTACTGGAGCTATGTGTAAAGCACTGCGCAATGGTGATATTGATATTGCTGTTATATTAACCGAAGGCATCATTAAAGATATTATAGATGGAAACCCAAGTAAAATTGTTCAAACCTTTGTACAAACACCGCTTATTTGGGGTGTTCATGTGGCAAATCATTCAGACTATAAAACGGTTGAAGACTTAAAAGGCACTAAAGCTGCTATAAGCAGATATGGTTCTGGATCACATTTAATGGCATATATAAACGCTGAAAACAACAATTGGAATTTAGAAAAAGATTTAGATTTTGAAGTCATTAAAAATTTGGATGGCGCTGTTGAGGGTTTAACAGAAGGCATAGCTGATTATTTTTTATGGGAAAAATTCACTACAAAGCCTTTAGTTGATAATGGTACGTTTAGACGCATTGACAATTGCCCTTCTCCATGGCCATGTTTTGTTATCGCAGTTAGAGAAGAGTTTATAAAATCTAATAAAAAAGATTTAAAAACCATTTTAGATATTATCAATAACACAACTTCAGATTTTAAAAACATACCGAGTATTGATAAAACAATTGCAAATCGTTACGAGCAACAGCTTGAAGATGTGCAAGAATGGTTGAATATTACAGAGTGGTCTCAAGAATTAATTGATAAAAAAACCGTTATGAATATTCAAAAGGAACTTTTTGCCTTGAATATTATCCCTGAGATTGTTGATTATAAAAAATTAACGCATAAGCTATAACCCATTTTGCATGCGTTGAAATGTTAATAATTTATCAAAATAAATTGGAGCATTATTGCAATTCCTTATTTTTGAAGCTTAAACAAATAAAAAAAATGAAAAAATTACTTTTTATTGCTTTTGCAATAGCTTTAATTGGATGTAAAAAAGAAGTAAAACCTGATTATGCCATTATTTCTGGTAAAATAACCAATAAGCATGTTGGAGATTTAACTATTAACAGTGAGGATAGATTATTTAAAGAAACACTTGCTGTTACAGCAGATGGAACTTTTTCTGATACGCTAAGTACAGATATCAATTCTTATGTCCTTTTTGATGGAACAAACCCTATATTCCTTAATATCGAATCTGGCAATAATTTAAATATAACTTATGATGCTAGTGATTTTGATAACACTATTGCTATATCAGGAGTTGGTTCTGAAATAAACAATTATCTGGTTGCTAAAAGAAAAGGAGAAATAGAACTCTCTAAAAAGAATCAAGAAATATTCTCATTAGAAGAAGATAAATATTTAGAACGTATGATAGCGTTTAAAAATTCTCAAGAAGAACTATTGAATAATGCTGAAGGTTTACCGCGTGAGTTTATTACCAAAGAGAAGAAGAACTTACACTATGGCTACTTAAGCAAATTAAACAACTTTGAAAATGCTCATAAGTATTTCACTAAGAATGAGGATTTTAAAATTTCAGATGACTTTTTAGAAGAAGCTAAAAGTCTAGATTATTCTAATATTGAAGACTTTGTTTTTTCTAGTAATTACAAAGGTTTAGTATCAGATTATTATGGTGATAAAGCACATGAATTGAGTGAAAAAGATTCTATAGCTTATGATATGGCTTTCCTTAAAACAGCAAGTGCTATTGAAAACGAAACTATAAAAAACACATTGTTGTTTGATTACGCAAATTACAATATATCTTATTCCAAAGATATTGATGCTTTTTATAATGTTTTCACTAAAAACTCTACGAACGAGAAAAACAACTCAATAATTACTGAAATGTATGACAAACTAATGGGGTTAGCAGTAGGAAGACCATCACCTAAATTTGTTGGTTATGAAAATTATGCGGGTGGTAAAACATCTCTTGACGATTTAAAAGGGAAGTATGTTTATATTGATGTTTGGGCCACTTGGTGTGGACCATGTAAGCAACAAATTCCATTTTTAAAAGAAGTAGAAAAAAAGTATCACGGGAAAAATATTCAATTTGTAAGCATTTCAATTGACAAAGCTAGCGACCATGAAAAATGGAAAGCCATGGTAAATGAAAAAGAATTAGGTGGCATACAATTATTTGCAGATAATGATTGGAATTCTGCTTTTGTAAAAGAGTATCAAATTCAAGGCATCCCAAGATTTCTATTAATTGACGCTGAAGGAAACATTGTAGATTCAAACGCACCTAGACCTTCAAGTCCAAAGCTTATTGAGTTATTTACTAAATTAAATATTTAATCTAAATAATTCCCCGATGGTTCTACCTCAGGGTTTCTGAATTCACCTCCCCTTGGAGGAGGTCGCAATTGCCTTTTCGCAATTCCGGGTGGGGCAAAATTTTCCAACTCTAAAAAAGTCGCTAATTGCGGCTTTTTTGTTTTTGTTCATTTTGTGGTTCTTCTTCATCTTCTTCTTTTTCTTTTTCTTCTTGTGGTGGTTCGGGTTGCTTAAATAAATCTATATATGCTTCACCTAAATAATCAATAATATGACTAGCAATTAAACTTTGATAACCAAAATCCTCAACAGCAATATCTGCAGATTTTCCATGTAAATAAACACCAAAGATAGCGGCTACTAAAGGATTATAACCTTGTGAAATTAAACCTGTAATAATACCCGTTAACACATCTCCACTACCAGCCGTTGAAAGCCCTGGATTTCCTGTAGTATTTACATAAAGTTTATCTTCAAAAACAGTAATGGAATTAGCGCCTTTTACAACCACTATTACTTTGTGTTTTTTTGAAAAAGCTTTTACTTTCTTCAGTTTATCAAAATCATTTTTCCATTTGCCAATTAAACGTTCTAACTCTTTTGGATGTGGTGTTAAAACTATAGCTTCAGGCAGCAATTTTAATAACGCTTTCTTTTTTGAAAGGATATTAATCCCATCTGCATCAATCACCAAAGGGGTTTTATTTGTCTTTAAGAAAGCTTCAAAAGCACTAGCCGTTTTTGTGTCTGTTCCCACTCCTACTCCAAAACCAATTACGGTTGGTTTAATGTCAAATTTAATAGCTGTGATTTTTTCTTCATCAGCATCTGTAATAACCATAGCTTCAGGAAAAGAAGCTTGTAGAGCTTGATATCCACATTTTGGAACATAGGCTGAGACTAATCCTGCACCTGCAGATAAAGCGGCTCGACTAGTTAAAGTAACAGCACCAATTTTCCCATAACTTCCACCAATAATTAGTGCATGACCAAATTGTCCCTTATGTGAAAACTTCTCTCGTGGAATATAATTAGGAAGTACTTCGTGCTTACCAATTAATTCCACTTCAGTTTCCGTTGTGAATAAAAATTCTTGATCTAAACCAATATCTAAAACTTCCCATTGTACACTGAATTTAGCTGTTTCAGGCAAAAAGAATACTAATTTCGGTGACGCGAAACTTAAAGTAAAACCAGCCCAAACTACGGCATCTTCATCTGTTACAGGTTTATCTACGAAAAGTCCAGAAGGAATATCAATAGCCAAAGTAAATGCCTTACTTTCTCTAAAATGCATAAACATTTTTTTTACCCACTCATCTACAGGTCTATTTAATCCAATACCAAATACACCATCAACAATAATATCATCTGGATGTATTTCTGGAAAATCTTCTGCACAACTTAAAAGTACTGGCCATTTTTTGGTAACGTTTTTAATACGATCATAATTAATCAAAAAATCCTTGGATCGCTTATCACTGCAATTAATTATGAATGTATTAACATTATAGCCATGGGTTATTAAATGCCGCGCCAAAACTAGTCCATCACCTCCATTATTACCTATGCCGCAAAACACATGTATGGGTACTTGTGCACCCTGCATGCGCTTGTGTATCCAATCAAAAATTTGAGTCCCTGCGCGCTCCATTAATTCGGTGGAAGAAATGTTTTGTTTTTCAGCGGTTAGCTTGTCGCCTTCGTAAATCTGCTCTTTAGAAAATACTTTCATGTGTTCTATGTTATTGTTTTTCAATGGTCACTCCGAAATTGTCGGAGCAGGCAATGTAGCATCCATTTAATCATTCCCTTGGGTATCAAGATTTAGTTATGGATGTTTCATGTATACGCAATTATAGATTTTTCATTTCTTATTACAATTAGTCGTTTTATTTAAACGAATAGTCACTGAAGATAAGAATATTGTAAAAAAAATATTTTAGTTTTTTTATTAGGCTAAATGTAATACTTTTGGAGAGTATTATATAACAATAATGAATCATTTCAGCCAAAATAAACTTACTCATGTTTCTTTTTTATTAAAAGAAACGGCGTCTATTTTTACGACAACTACAAATACCACTACCCTTTGGGGTTACTAGTTATATATATTCCGCAAACTATTTTTGTGATTTCAAAAATCACAACATTTCAAGCATTTTTTTTAATTATACAAGACATTAAAACATGAAACTTCCATGACTACAAGTTTATACTCAAGACAAATCATGATTTGGAAGCTACATAGCCTGCTCCGAAAATTTCGGAGTGGCCATTGAAAAAAAATAACATAGAACACATGAAAGTTTTAAAATTCGGAGGAACTTCGGTAGGTTCTTCTAAAAATATAAATAAGGTCATCAATATTTTAGAGAACTATGGTAAAACTGATACCATAACATGTGTGGTTTCGGCTGTTGGTGGTATTACAGATAAATTATTATTGGCTGGTAAACAGGCTCAAAGTAAAGACAAAACATTCATAGACATTTTCGAAAGTATTAAAGAAAGTCACTTCAATATTATAAAAGAATTGAATCCAGAAAAAAGTGAATCTATTCTTAGTTTTGTTGAAGAAAAACTAGACGCTTTAAAAAGTTTATTAGAAGGTATTTATTTAATCAATGAATTATCTCCAAAAACATCAGATAAATTAGTGAGTTTCGGTGAACTATTGTCCTCTTTCATGATAGCAGAAACCATGAAAAAAAGAGGTATTTCTGCTGAAATAAAAAATTCCCAAGAGTTAGTTATTACAAACTCTAACTTCACAAAAGCGGAAGTTGATTATAGTATTACCAATCAAAATATTAGAGATTATTTTAAATCGGCTAAACAAAATATAACAATACTTCCTGGGTTTATTTCAAAATCTAGAATAGGAGAAATAACAACGCTTGGTCGTGGTGGTTCAGACTTTACCGCTGCTATTATTGCAGCAGCATTGCATGTTGAGCAATTAGAAATTTGGACCGATGTAAGTGGTATGTACACAACCAATCCAAAATTAGTAAAACAGGCCTACCCTATTGATAAAATCTCTTACCAAGAGGCCATGGAATTATCGCATTTTGGTGCAAAAGTTTTATATCCTCCAACGGTGCAACCCGTATTGAGTTTGAATATTCCAATTCATATTAAAAACACGTTGGAACCAGATGCTGTTGGAACCGTAATTTCAAATGAAGAAACAAAATCTACATCTCCTGTAAAAGGCATCAGTAATATTTGCAATATTGCATTATTAACTTTAGAAGGAACAGGAATGGTAGGTATTCCAGGGTTTTCAAAACGATTATTTGAAACTTTATCTCAAGAAAAAATAAATGTAATTATGATTACCCAAGCATCATCAGAACATTCTATTTGTTTAGGTATTGATGACAAAGAAGCTGATAATGCAAAAGCAGCCATTGATGTTGTTTTTGAAAATGAAATTGCTTTAGGCAAAATTGAACCTATTATTATTGAAACCGGATTATCAATTATAGCATTGGTTGGTGATAATATGAAAAATCACCAAGGTATTAGTGGTAAAATGTTTAGCAGTTTAGGAAGAAACAATATTAACATTAGAGCGATTGCTCAAGGTGCTTCGGAAAAAAACATAACGGCTGTTATTGATGAAAAAGATGTAAAAAAAGCGCTGAATACGTTACATGAGCAATTTTTTGAATCGAAAACAAAACAACTTAATGTATTTATAACTGGCGTTGGAAATGTTGGAGAACGTTTGGTAGAGCAAATAAAACAGCAAAAGAAATACTTGAAAGACAACCTAAAAATAAACCTAAGAGTTGTGGGACTTTCAAATTCAAGAACCATGATTTTTGATGAAGATGGTATCAATTTAAAAAATTGGAAAGACGAACTACCACAAGGCGAAAAAGCATCATTACAAGGCTTTTTTGAAAATACTAAAGCATTAAATTTACGTAACAGTATTTTTATTGATGTCACAGCAAATAAAGATATTGCTGATTTATACACACAATATTTAAGACAAAGCATTGCTATTGTTGCCTGCAATAAAATTGCTTGTTCAAGTGATTATAATAATTACAAAGAGTTAAAAAGGTTATCTTTAAAATACAATGCACCTTTCTTATTTGAAACAAATGTTGGTGCAGGTTTACCAGTAATTGATACGTTGAGTAATTTGATTGCTTCTGGCGATAAAGTAAACTCGATTCAAGCGGTATTATCTGGAAGTTTGAACTTTGTTTTCAATAACTTCAATGATTCTACAAAATTCTATGATGTTGTAAAACAAGCCGGAGCTGAAGGCTATACAGAACCTGACCCAAGAATTGATTTAAGTGGTGTTGATGTAGCCCGTAAGATTTTAATTTTAGCAAGAGAAAGTGGTGTTGAAATGAATTTAGAGGATATTGAAAACACGTCATTCTTATCAGAATCTGGATTGAAAAGTGATACGGTTGAAGATTTTTACAATACTTTAATTGCAGATGAAGCACATTATCAAAGTTTATATGCTTCCGCGAAAGCGAACAATTGTCAACTAAAATATGTAGCTAAATTTGATAATGGCAAAGCGAATGTTAGCTTACAGGAAATTCCAGAAGGTCATCCGTTTTATAATCTAGAAGGAAGCGATAATATAGTGATGTTTTACACAGAGCGCTACCCAAAACAACCCATGATTATTAAAGGCGCAGGTGCTGGTGCAGATGTTACAGCTTCTGGTTTGTTTGCCGA
Organism: uncultured Algibacter sp.; assembly: GCF_963976535.1. NCBI lineage: Bacteria > Pseudomonadati > Bacteroidota > Flavobacteriia > Flavobacteriales > Flavobacteriaceae > Algibacter > uncultured Algibacter sp. Next base: position 28,014 of record NZ_CAXBLF010000020.1, read on the forward strand.
TATTATTAGACTTGGAAATGATTAAAAAAGCCGATAGTTTCCAGTCGGCAGTAAACAGTTAAATTGAGAACTTTTAAGTTAAAGTTCTAAAGATGAGATTTCCGCCTTCGCGGAAATGAAAAAAGAGAAACGTATAATGAACGAAATAAAAATATTTTCTCCAGCAACCGTAGCAAATGTATCTTGTGGATTTGACGTTTTAGGATTTTGCTTAGACAGTGTTGGCGATCACATGGTCATTAGAAAAACCGATAAGAAGGGAATTCATATTACTAAAATTGAAGGGTTCGATTTACCGTATGAAACAGAATTAAACGTTGCTGGTGTTTCTGCATTAGCTATGTATAATGCTATTGATGTAGATTTCGGTTTTGAAATTGAAATTTATAAAAACATAAAACCAGGAAGCGGCATTGGTAGTAGTGCTGCAAGTGCCGTAGGTAGTGTTTTTGGAATGAATGAACTTCTAGGAAGACCATTCAATAAAACGCAACTCACAGAGTTTGCTATTAAAGGAGAAGCTTTAGCTAGTAAATGCGAACATGCAGATAACCTCGCTCCAGCTCTTTTTGGAGGTTTTACTTTAGTTAAAAGTGTTTCGCCATTACAGATTCTAGAAATTCCGTCGCCAGATGATTTATATGCAACTATTATTCATCCACAGATTGAAATTAAAACTTCAGAATCGAGAGCCATGCTTCCAAAAGAAGTTGCGCTTCAAGATGCTATTGCACAGTGGGCAAATCTGGGGAGTTTAATTCATGCGTTGCATACCAGTGATTATGAATTGATTAAAAATTCGTTACATGATGTTATTGTGGAGCCATATAGAAGTCAATTGATTCCACATTATGACGACGTTAAAACTTCGACAATTAATGCAGGTGCTTTAGGTTGTGGCATTTCAGGATCTGGACCTTCTATTTTTACGTTGAGTAAAGGATTGGAAACAGCTAATAAAGTAAAAGAGGCGATGCAAAGTGTATATTCAAAATCAGGAATTGCCTTTGATATACATGTGTCTAAAATTAATACAGAAGGGGTAAAGATTATTTGAGGAGGACGGGAATGAAATGACGAAAGACGGAAGACGGAAGACGGAAGACGGAAGACGAATGACAGAAGTACTCACTCTTATGAATATAATAATTGTAGAAAAATATTAAATAAAACATATACTTTCTTAATTGAAAACACTAACAAAATTTGGTCTTCCGTCATTAGTCTTCGGTCATTAAAAAAACAAACTTCCGTATTCAGTCATCTGTTTTCGGTCAATTTTTAAACCATGAACAAATTTAAATTCGAAAAACTTATTATTTGGCAAAAAGCTATGGATTTTGGAGAGATTATAGATAAGTTAACTTCAGATTTTCCAGCAAAAGAGAAATTTAACTTGTCTTCGCAAATATGTAGAGCATCAGATGCTATAGCTTTAAATATTTCTGAAGGATCCATTGGACAATCTAATCCAGAACAAAAGAAATTTATTGGATATTCCATACGCTCTTTAGCTGAAGTAGTGACCTGTTTATTCAAAGCAAAAAGGCGACATTATATTACTGAAATACAATTTACCGAATTATACAATGAGTCTTATCATCTTATGAATATGATGAGTGCCTTTAGAAAAAACATCAAATAAAAAACGTGTTTTTATTGATTGAAAACACAAATAAACTTCCGTCTTCCGTCATTGGTCTTCGGTCAATTTTTAAAACCATGAACTACTACTCATTAAACAAAAAAGCCCCAAACGCATCCTTCAAAGATGCCGTTATAAAAGGATTGGCACCAGATAAAGGTCTATATTTCCCTGAAAGCATAACCCCGTTACCAAAATCTTTTTTTGATAATATTAACAATTTATCTTATTCAGAAATAGCTTTCGAGGCTATCAAGCAATTCGTTTCTCCTGAAATTCCAGAAGACATTTTAAAAACTATAGTTGAAGAAACGCTCTCTTTTGATTTTCCAGTAGTAAACCTAAATGAAAGCATTTCTACTTTAGAGTTGTTTCACGGACCAACCATGGCGTTTAAAGACGTAGGCGCTCGTTTTATGGCACGTTGTTTAGGGTATTTCAATAAAGATAACACTAACGAAGTAACTGTTTTAGTAGCTACTTCTGGCGATACTGGTGGCGCTGTAGCTAATGGGTTTTTAGGTGTGAAAGGTGTAAATGTGGTGATACTCTACCCTAGCGGAAAAGTGAGTGATATTCAAGAAATGCAATTAACTACGTTAGGTCAAAATATAAAAGCTTTAGAAGTTAATGGTACGTTTGACGATTGTCAAGCTATGGTAAAAAATGCTTTTTTGGACGAAACGCTAACAAGCCAAATGCAGTTAACCTCTGCCAATTCCATTAATGTAGCACGTTGGTTACCACAATTATTCTATTTTATGTTTGCTTATAAGCAATTGCATAATCAGCACGATGACATTGTTTTCTCTGTACCTAGTGGAAACTTCGGAAATGTTTGTGCAGGCATGATGGCACAACAATTAGGGTTACCAATTACCCATTTTGTAGCTTCAAATAATGCAAATAATGTGGTTACACGTTATTTAACGTCACAATTATATGAACCAAAACCATCGGTACAAACCATTTCAAATGCTATGGATGTAGGTGCGCCAAGTAATTTTATACGTATTCAAGAAATCTACAAAAATAAATTTGAAACTTTAAAAGATAACCTAACGTCTTATAGTTTTACAGATGATGAAACTAAAGAGGCGATGTTAGAAATATATAACAACTTTAACTATGTGGCAGACCCTCATGGTGCGGTTGGATATTTAGGTTGTAAAGCCTTTTTAAAAGAAAACCCAAAGACACACTGTATCTTTTTAGAAACAGCACACCCAACTAAATTTTTGGATGTGGTTGAAGAAGTTATCAAAGAAAAACAACCACTGCCAGAACAAATACAGGCTGTAATGGGGAAAGATAAAGTAGCTGGTTTAATTTCTACTTACGAGGATTTGAAAACGTTTTTATTAAAGTAAAATGAGTTTGTTATTTCACACTTGATGCGGAATTCACTTTGAAGAAATTTATAATATATGACAACAGTAGACTGGATTGGATTTTTAGGTGTTTTTCAAATACTGCTCGCTTATTTCTTAAATGTTATAGGTGAAGTCTCTAATAAAGATTTACCGTATATTTTACTTAACCTTATTGGTGCAGCAATGGCTTGTTTAGCATCCATACTTTTAAATTATTGGCCTTTTATTATACTAGAAGCTGTTTGGGCTTTGGTCTCCTTGTATTCATTGTTAACGTTTAGAAAAAATTCAGCTTGACTTTGTAAGAAAAATTGTTTAACTTCGTTTAACAATCGATAAAGTTCACATGTGCTGAACTTGTTTCAGTATTGAAACGGAACTTTATCTTTGCAGTTAGGCAACATTTAAAATCACCACGTAATCTGATGACTAATTCAATATTTGTTATTCTTTTTTTTTTACTTATTTTTTTTTAAATTATCAGCTCAAACAAATTTAAAAGGGAAGATTTATTTTGACAATGAACCAAAGAGTAATGTAACTGTATATCTTAATAATACCACTACAGGAACAATTACAAATAAAAATGGAGAATTCAATTTAGAGGTAAAGAATGGCGTTTATCAATTAATAATTTCACATATAGGATTTCAGACTATAAAATATAATTTTGATACTTCGACTTATACAAAACCACTCGTTTTTTCACTATTAGAAGAAGAATTTGTATTAGATGAAGTTATTATAAATGGAAAAGAAAACAATGATGAATGGGAATATAGTTTTTCCGTTTTCTTTCGTGAGTTTATTGGTACTAGTGAGTTTTCAAAATTTTGTACTATACAAAATCCAGACGTTTTGTTTTTTGAATTTGATTCAGAAAATAATATTTTGACAGCAGAAGCTATTGAACCATTACATATAAAAAATGAAGCTCTAGGCTATGATATATTCTACGATTTAAAACATTTTTCAATAGAAAAAAAATTCACTAAATATTTAGGATATTCTTATTTTAAAGAATTAAAAGGCAATAAAAATAAGCAGAAGAAGTGGAGAAAAAATAGGTTAAAGGCTTATAATGGTTCGCAAGTACACTTTTATAAAAGTATTATAAAAAATTCATCAAAAAAAGAAGGTTTTGTTATAAATCAGTTTGTAAGAAAGAAAAATAATGATAGACCTAGCCAAGAGGAATTATCAAAAGCTAGAAAGGAATTATCTAAATCAAATGTTGCACTTAATTTTTCAAGAAAAATTGACAAACCTAAAAATTCTATAGATTCAGCACTAGTTATTTTAAAAAAAGCAAAACTTCCGAAATATATTGACTATTTATACAAGTCCGAAATAGCTTCTTCAGATATCATTCACAAAGAGAATAATCAAACTTATCTTCAATTTGACAATAATTTAAGAATTACATATCTCAGAGAAAAGGAAGAAAAAGGCTATATTTTAAGAAATCCATTTAGTAAACCTCGTAAGGCGTTTCTACAAGCATCGAACATAATTCCATTAGCTGAAAAATTCATAATTTACCCAAAAGGAATTTTAGCTAATCCACTAGATGTTTTATATGAAGAATACTGGTCTTATGAAAAATTTGCACATTCTTTGCCTCTTGATTATGAACCTAATAATGATGATTAAAAAAACGCTGCCTTAAGCCGTGTATAATCAATTGCTTGGTTCTATTCTACTTACGAACATTCCTGCGAAATATTCTATTCGTGATTTATTTGCTAAATTAGGTACTTAAAAAACGTAACAAACCATAAACAAAACCGCTAAACGAGCATTCTCAAATTCCCACTCAAAACCCCAAAACATCCCAACTCAACTTTAACAAACCTTTTAAGCCTTCCGCGAAAGCGTTAATATAAATTTTCAATACATTTGCTTTAATCAATTTTTAAAGAGATTTCCACCTACGTGGAAATGAAAAAATATAATAATTTAAAAAAAGTCCTTCCTTTGGAGGGATATAGGGAGGATATGAAAAACACAGCCTTAACTGAAACTCACAAAGCCCTTGGTGCTAAAATAGTCCCTTTTGCAGGTTATAATATGCCTGTTCAATATGAAGGTATAAACATAGAACATGAAACCGTCAGACAAGCTGTTGGTGTGTTTGATGTATCGCACATGGGTGAGTTTTTAATTGATGGCGAACATGCGCTTGAGTTAATACAAAAAGTATCAAGTAATGATGCTTCAAAATTAACTGTTGGTAAAGCACAATACAGTTGTTTGCCAAACAATGATGGCGGTATTGTGGATGATTTAATCATTTACAAAATTAAAGAAGAACAATACTTATTGGTTGTAAACGCTAGTAATATTGAAAAAGATTGGAATTGGATTGAGTCTAAAAACGATGTTGGTGCAAACATGCGCGATTTAAGTGAAAACTATTCGCTTCTCGCAATTCAAGGGCCAAAAGCTATTGAAGCGATGCAGAGTATTACTAGTCATGATTTATCGGCGATTAAATTCTACAATTTTGTGGTTGGTGATTTTGCAGGTATTGAGCACGTGATTATTTCGGCAACGGGTTATACAGGCAGTGGTGGTTTTGAAATTTATTGTAAAAACTCGGAAGTTAAACAAATTTGGGATAAGGTTTTAGAAGCTGGAGCAGATTTTGGTATTAAACCTATTGGTTTAGCAGCACGCGACACCTTACGTTTAGAAATGGGATATTGTCTTTATGGAAATGATATTGATGATACCACCTCGCCTATTGAAGCTGGTTTAGGATGGATAACAAAATTTACAAAAGATTTTACTAATTCTGAAGCTTTAAAAGCTGAAAAAGAACACGGTCCAAAACGTAAACTCATTGCTTTTGAATTGGATGACCGTGGTATTCCGCGCCATGGATACGATATTGTTGATGGCAACGGAAAAACTATTGGTGTGGTAACTTCTGGCACCATGTCGCCATCACTTGGAAAAGGCATTGGTTTAGGCTATGTACCAACTATTTTCAGCGATGTGAATAGTAAAATAAATATTCAAATTCGCAAAAATGCAGTGCCAGCAACGGTGGTTAAATTGCCGTTCTACAAATAATAATATGCCAGATTTTCAAGCCATTTTAGAACATATTTATCAAGATGCTGTTATTGCTTCTGATAAAGGAACAGTGGCATCTTACATTCCAGAATTGGCACATATTGATAAGAATAATTTCGGAATTCATTTAAGAACCTCTGATGGAAACGATTATGGCGTTGGCAACTATAACAAACCTTTTTCTATTCAAAGTATCTCTAAAGTTTTAGCCTTATCAAAAGCTATCGCACTTATTGGGGAGGGTACTTGGAAACGTATTGATGTAGAGCCATCTGGACATCCATTTAACCAACTGGCATTATTAGAAATTGAAAATGGAATTCCTAGAAATCCGTTAATAAATTCTGGAGCTATTGTTATAGCTGATATATTGATTTCAAATTTAAAAAACCCAAAAGAAGACTTTTTAAATTACGTTAGAGACCTTACTGGCGATGAAACCATTAATTTTAACAAAGACGTTGCACATTCAGAAAAAGTTACTGGTTTTAAAAATTACGCCACAGCTAATCTTTTAAAATCCTTCAATAACTTAAACAATCCTGTTGAAGATGTCTTAGATTTCTATTTTCATCAATGCGCCATTGAAATGACATGCCAGCAATTAACAAAAGCGTTTTTCTTTTTAGCTAATAAGGGAATTTGTATGTTAAACAAAACACGACTTACCAAATCGCAAGCTAAACGTATTAATGCATTAATGCTTACTTGTGGGTTTTATGACGAAGCTGGAGAATTTGCTTTTGAGGTAGGTTTACCAGGAAAAAGTGGTGTTGGTGGTGGTATAGTGGCATTACTTCCAGACCATTTTGTTATTACAACTTGGGCGCCAGGGCTTAACAAAAAAGGAAATTCCAAACTAGGTATGTTAACCTTAGAACAATTCACATCCAAAACAAAACTATCCATTTTTTAGAGTATCTTCAATTTGAAGTTTGATGTATGATAAAGCGAGAAGATAAACATAGAATTTTAATTTTAGGAGCCAGTGGTTTTTTAGGAGGTTCTATTTATAAAGAACTCTGCTCCTATTTTAGAACTTTTGGTACTTACAATACATCAAATGAATCCTTAGAAAAAAACAATCACTTTTTTCAGTATAACATTGAAGAAGATGATGTTTTTGAAATCTTAGATATTGTAAAACCTACTATTATCATTTCTGCATTACGAGGCGGTTTTTCTAAGCAAGTTTTGGTACATCAGCATTTAACCGAATATGTATTTAAAAATAAAATAAAAATCATATTTCTTTCTTCCGCCAATGTTTTTGACGCGTATATAAAATACCCAAGCTACGAACAAGACAAAACCTATAGCAATAGTATTTATGGGCATTTCAAAATAAAAATTGAAAATATGCTTTTGCGTTTGCCTAAAAAACAAATCGCTATTTTAAGGTTACCTATGGTTTTTGGTGCACAATCACCAAGAGTGCAAGAAATGGTTCAATTTGTAAAAGAAAAAAAACCTATCGAGGTTTTTCCAAACCTTATAATGAATGTAACTAATGATTATAAAGTAACGCAGCAAATTCATTATATTATCAATAGGAATAAATCTGGTATTTTTCATTTAGGTAGTAATGACTTGGTTCATCACAACGATTTTATTAAAGAAATTATCACTTCATTAGAATTAAAAAACACAGCTATTTACAAACGTGTTTACACAACGAATGATGATAGGTATTTAGCTGTTCTTCCAAAGTTTAATAAGCTCCCTAAACATCTTCAAATTAAAAGTCAGGATATATTAACTGAATTAAAAATATAGTTGATTTTAATATTTAAAATCATTAAATTAATACAAAAATTATTATGAATAAGCTTACAGAACAAGACATAGAAGCAAAATTACTTCGGTTTCCAGATTGGGAATACTATGATAATGCTATTCATGCAGAATTTGAATTTGAAAATTTCAAGGACTGTTTTAGTGCTATGAGTAGAATAGCATTTGAATGTGAAGCCTTAAACCATCACCCAGATTGGAGCAACGTTTATAACGTGCTTTCCATTTCATTATCAACGCATGATGCTAGTGGTGTAACAAATAAAGATTTCAAATTGGCAGAGGCTATTGAATTTATTGTAGAACCTGAGGATGAGTAAATAAGTATTCAGTTGGTAGTAACAGTTGATACAAACTAAAAATTAAAATAGCGAACTTTTATTTCAGGCGGCATATTTTTTTAAATTTGCGAGAGTAGAAATTAAAAAGATTTCCTTTTTTAAGGGAATGACAAAATAATAATTTAATTATGGGAAGAGCTTTCGAGTTTAGAAAAGCAAGGAAAATGAAACGTTGGTCCGCAATGAGCAAAGCCTTTACACGTATTGGTAAAGACATTGTTATGGCTGTAAAAGAAGGTGGCCCAGATCCGGATAGTAACTCGCGTTTAAGAGCCGTTATACAGAATGCTAAATCTGTTAACATGCCCAAAGATAACGTAGAACGTGCTATTAAGAAAGCAAGTGAGAAGGGTCAAGGCGATTATAAAGAAGTTATTTTTGAAGGTTATGCACCACATGGTATAGCTATTTTAGTTGAAACTGCAACAGATAACAATACCAGAACTGTAGCTAATGTTCGTAGTTATTTTAACAAATGTGATGGCAGTTTAGGTACTTCGGGTTCTGTTGTATTTATGTTCGACCATACTTGTAATTTTAGAATAAATGCTGAAGGCTTAGATGCTGAAGAGGTAGAATTAGAATTTATTGATTTTGGAGCAGAAGAAGTATTTGCAGATGATGATGGTATTTTAATTTATGCGCCTTTTGAAAGCTTTGGAGCCATTCAAGCAGAATTAGAAACAAGAGAAATTGAAATTTTATCTTCTGGATTTGAAAGAATGCCTCAGGTAACAAAACAAATAACTCCAGAACAGGCTGAAGATGTTGAAAAACTATTGGAAAAGCTTGAAGAAGATGATGATGTTCAAAATGTGTATCATACCATGGAGGAAAGTACAGAATAAAACAAATTATAATTTAAAAAATAGGCTGTCTGAAAAGTCCATTTTGGAGTAAATTGCTACATTGAGCATTGGTAAATGAAAATATTTTTTCATTGAAAGCACCTTGCGAAGCAAACCGAAATGCATTGAAAATCAAGATTATAATGTTTTTGACTTACTTCGTAAGCTAGCTTCGTTCAAAATACATTTTGACCACGTTAATGCTTATACTGACAACTGAAAAAAAAACTTTTCAAACAGTCGCTTTTGTTTTCCAAAATATTTAGGAGAAATCTAATCTTTATTTTTTACATAAATCAATTTGAAACGCCCATTACTTTGATCGCGTTGTTCCATTACAAATTGTGGTAGTGATTTAAAAAGTGGTGTTAATTTTTGAAATCCAAAGTTACGGGAGTCAAAATTAGGCTGCTTTTTAAGTATTAAAGACCCAACATCACCAAGGAATGCCCATCCATCATCATCTGCAGCATCATCAACAGAGTTATGAAGGAGTTTAATCACTTTAGGTGTAATATTATATAGATTAGTTTTTTTAGCTTTCTTTCCTTTTTCATCTTTTTCAATATCATCATCACTCGCTAGAATTTCCAGATAAATAAATTTATCGCAGGCTACAATAAATGGATTTGGTGTTTTCTTTTCTCCCATGCCATAAACTACCATAGCCGCTTCGCGTAAACGCGTAGCTAGTTTTGTAAAATCACTATCAGAAGACACTAAACAAAAGCCATTTACTTTTTCAGAATATAAAATATCCATGGCATCAATAATCATAGCCGAATCTGTAGCATTTTTACCTGTCGTATAACCGTATTGCTGTATAGGCGTAATGGCATTTTCTAACAATACATTTTTCCATTTTGACAAATGGGGTTTTGTCCAATCTCCATAAATACGCTTAATTGTTGGAGTTCCGTATTTTGCGATTTCTTCCATCATTTCAGTAATGTACTTTGAAGGTATATTATCTCCATCAATTAATACGGCAATTTTTGTGTCTTTAATCATAGTTTATAAAGATATAATATTTTAACTTTTATTTAGATGATTATACGTCTAATTATTTTTACATTTAGCCGACTAATTTAAGTAAACAGGATTTATCCTAAATAATTGTTTTAAGATATGGTACTACCAAAAAATGTAATTAAGCAGGTTTGCTTAATAATTGTTATGAGTTTCTTTTTGACACCTTTAAATATTGAAGCTCAAAAGAAAAAAAAGAAAAAGAAAAAAGACGACACTGAAGTTGTTATAACTCCTCCAAAAAAAGAAAAAGAAAAAAGTATAAAAGACTTAACAAAGTCAAGTAAAAAAATAGATGGGCTTTTTACTATTTATCAGGATACAATTACGGGGTCTATACAAATGGTTTTAACAGAAGACCAATTGAATAAAGAATATATCCATTTTGCACAAATTGCTGATGGCGTAATGGATGCCGGACGTGTAAACAGAGGCTCATACAGGGGTTCTAAAGTGTTTAAAGTTGAAAAATATTTTGATAAAATAGAGTTTATTACTCAAAATACATCATTTTATTTCGATCCCAATAACCCAATTTCTAAATCAAAAGATGCCAATATTAGTAAAGGTATTATGGCGAGTTTAAAAATTGAAGCTCGAGATGATAAAGAAAGGCTTTATTTAATAAAAGCAGATGATTTATTTTTAAAAGAGACCTTTTTACAAATAAAACCTTCGTCTAGACCTGGCACCTCTCCTACTGCTTTTAAATTAGGAGCTTTGGATAAAGGAAAAACTAAAATCAATAGCATCAAGAGTTATCCTGAGAATACAAATCTCGAAGTTGAATATGTGTATTCTAACGCATCTGTTTTAAATAGTGGTTCGAGCGCTGTTTCAGATGGCAGAAATGTAAGTATTAAAGTGTTTCATAGTTTAATTGCTATGCCAAATAATGATTACGAACCGCGATTTGATGACCCTAGAGTTGGATTCTTTACCAACCAAGTTACTGATCAAACATCTACTAGTTCAACACCATATCGCGATTTAATTAATAGATGGCATTTAAAAAAGAAGAACCCTGAAGCTGTTCTTTCAGAACCAGTAAAACCAATTACGTGGTGGATGGAAAATTCTACACCTTTGGAGTGGCGTGAAACTATTAAAAATGCTGTTTTAGAATGGAACAAAGCTTTTGAAAAGGCAGGTTTTAAAAATGCCATTGTGGTAAAACAACAACCAGATGATGCTGATTGGGATGCAGGTGATATAAGATATAATGTGTTAAGATGGACGGCTTCTCCTCAACCTCCTTTTGGTGGTTACGGACCAAGTATGAAAAACCCAAGAACTGGTGAGATTTTTGGAGCTGATATTATGCTAGAATTCGTTCATTTTAGCGGACGTGTTATGGTAGGAAAAGTTTTTGATGGTAGTATTGAAGAAGAAGTAGAAGAATACGATTTTAGTAATCAAAACCAAATGACTTGTTCTGCTGGTCATCTTATGGCTGAAAGTACAATGTTTGGTCAGGCAGTAATTAATGCATTTGAAGATTCTGATTTAGAACTTAAGAAGATATTACACGACAATATGATGCGTTTAATCATGCATGAGGTTGGACATACTTTAGGTTTATATCATAATATGAGAGGTAGCCAATTGTTTTCACCAGAAGAATTATCTAACCCATCACTAATAGAAGGAAAAGCGCTTTCAACATCAGTTATGGAATATCCAGCTGTTAATATTACAAGAGATCGTAGTAAGCAAGGAATCTATTATGATAATGCGGTCGGACCATATGATTTATGGGCTATTGAATTAGGGTATAAAAACTTTACCTCTGAAACAGAAAGGCAGGCTCTTTTAAGTAAATCAGCACAACCAGAATTGGCATTTGGTAACGACGCCGATGATATGCGCTCTTCTAGCAGAGGTATTGACCCTCGTGTTAATATTTATGATTTATCAAATGATGCTATTGGTTATGCCATAGAAAGAATCCATCTGGTTGAGGAAACCATGCAAAATATAAAAAACAAATTAGTAACAAAGGGAGAATCTTATCAAGAGCTTACAAGAGCTTATGGTATTTTACAGCGCGAATACAGAAACTCAGGAACTATAATGTCTCGATATATAGGAGGAATTTATGTAGATCGTACCATGGTTGGGCAAACAGGTGCTACACAACCATATACGCCTGTGAGTTTAAATGAACAAAAAAGAGCGATGAATGGATTAAGCAAATTCATATTTGCTCCTGATGCTTTTGATGCGCCAAAAGGTTTATACAACTACCTTGCTAGACAGCGTAGAGGAAATAATTTTCGTACTGGACCAGAGGATCCTAAAATTCATAATTTAGTGTTATCATCTCAAAGTACGGTGTTAAAACATTTGTTACACCCAAATACCGTACAACGTATCACCGATTCTGAATTATATGGAAACAAATACAAGTTATCCATCTTTATGACCGATTTAAATAATGCCATATTTAAGTCTGATATCTATAGTTCTGTAAATTCGTTTAGACAAAATCTACAATTAGAATATACAAATATGTTGATAGAAATGTTAACAGGAAAGGGAAACAGCAAGTTTACTCATAATGCAAAATCTATGGCATTGTATAATTTAAAAGCAATTAGAACTATGGCTGCTCCTTCAGGGAATATGGCTTCAAGAGCCCATAAACAGCATTTACGAACACTTATTGATAACGCTATTAAGGAAATAAAATAAGAAAGTTTCATGTTTTATCATTAGTGTCCAACAAAAGAGAATAGACCGCTTTGCTTTTAGAATTAAGAACAAAGACTTAATTGTAACTAGTTAAAAACAGCAGTAAACTGATTATTACTTTTTTTCATCCATCGTAATTACTAACCTGAGTTCGATGTAAGAACAATTTAATTTAGGGAGTAAGATTAAAGGATACTAGCCTAGTTTTTTTGAAAACAATAATAATAGAGATTTGAATAAAACAGCTCTACACCTCCCTTAATCCCTCCTTATTAGGAGGGAAACTATAACGTATGAGTTTCCCCTCCTTGGAGGGGATTAAGGGGTGGGTTGTTAACAGAATTCTTTTTTGTAAAGTAGAAAATCAATTATTTGTTTAGCTAATTATATTTATTATTATATCGAACTCAGGTTACTAAGTCTCATTAAAAGTAAGCAATCTTGTTTTGAAATTCTTAAAACTCAATAATATCAAATGATTAAAACTAATTTTAATGATTTTAATCGAACAACAGTAATTTTCAACCTAAAACAAAAAAGCTACTTCGTAATTGGAGTAGCTTTTGTTTTTGTTAGCTGATGTTTCTTTTTAGGAACAAATAATTGTTTACTTTATGTTTCATTTGCTATATTGTTTACAGTGCAATTTCTATGCCAAATTAATATGTAGATAGATAAAACAGTTAAGAATGCTCAGGGATTTTACCTTTTATACCTTTGTAAAAATTATACATATATTCAAAATCTGCTTCAACATCATCAGTAGGATAAAACGGTTCGGAGATTTTATTCTGTTTATTCTCAAAATCGAGTGTAAACATAATGATTGGTACTTTGGCTTGTTTAGCAATATAGTAAAAACCCGTTCTCCAAGATGTTACTTTCTTTCTTGATCCTTCTGGGGCTAAAGTCATTCTAAATTCATCGTGTTGCTCAAATAATTTAGCTATAACTTCTACCTTATTTTCATTGGATTGTCTATTTATTGGAGCACCTCCTAATGCTTTAAAAAACCACCCTAAAGGAAATACAAATAATTCTTTCTTTCCTATAAAATTTGTTCTTAAACCTACCACAGATCGTAATAATATGCCTATTAAGAAATCTTGCCAACTTGTGTGTGGAGCAGCAATAATTACAGCTTTTTTTATAGTTTGATTTGAGAAAGTAGTGTTACCAATAACCTGCCAACCTAGAATTTTAAAATAAATAATTTTGGCTAGCCATTGCATATTACATGTTTTGGTATAAAGTCCTCAATTTTTCTCTAGTAATTGTTTTTTTCCAATTTTTGCCAATTGCATTCTCCCAAAGTGGTTCAAGACTTAACGCAACATCAATCATAATATCAAATTCTCTGTCGCCCAAATCTGCACAAATAGCTTGAGGCAAGGTAATGTTATGCTTTGCTTTCATTTGCTTGAAAAGCTTAACACCTTCAGGATAAAAGGCTTCTAAATGATCAAAAACGATACAGTTACCTATACCATGTTTAGTTCCTAGTAAATAGGATAACCCATAACTCATGGCATGTGCTATCCCTACTTGGGAATACGCAATACTCATACCGCCATGCCATGAGGCCATTATAAGTTTTTCTTGAGCTTCAATTTCTGAAAGATTACCTTCTAAGAATATTTCTTTACACAAATCTAGAGCCATATTGCCGTAGCTTTCACTAAAAGCATTCAGGTAAGTACCCGTTAAAGATTCTATACAATGAACATAACAATCCATACCTGTATAGAACCATTGGTCTTTTGGAACATCTTTGGTAAGTTCTGAATCTAAAATAACTTGATCAAAAGGTGTGTAATCAGAATTAATTCCTAATTTTCGTTCTGGACCTGTTAGTACTGTGGTTCTTGAAACTTCGGCTCCTGTGCCAGATATTGTTGGAATGCCTACATGAAATACTGCTGGATTTTTAACTAAATCCCAACCTTGATAATCTTTAGTTTCACCATTATTAGTTAACATAATAGATACTGCTTTAGCTAAATCTAACAATGTTCCACCTCCAATTCCAATAATACCAGAAGGACGTTCTTTATGTTTTAATATAATGTCTTCAACAAGTGTATCGACTTGAGATGTTTTTGGTTCTTCTTCAGCTGAAACAAAAATAATTCTATCATCATAGGCCAATGAAATTCTTGATAATAACCATGTGTTGTTTTTAAACACATCATCAATTAAGTAAATAAAAGGAGCATTGATGCTTAAGCGCTTAGGCCCTAAAACTTCGTTTAATTGATTGAAACTACCTCTGCCAAAAATAACTCTTGGCACCATTGGAAAGTTCTTATAACTCATGTAACTTGTTTTCTTTTACAATTCGTAAAAATACCATTATTTTAAATTCTATAGGTTTAAATAATTTTGAAATTTTTCAAAAAATTCTCCAACATGATATCCATCAACTAAAGCATGATTAGCACTCATGGACACATTCATATTTAAAGCCTCTTCTATATTTGTAACTTTACTAAAAGCTATTTTAGGTACAGATTCTATATTTCCGGAAATAGGTTCCTTATGCCCAGTAAAATTTAACCACGGCATAGCTGAACAATGAATACAGTTTAATCCGTTTTTTGGTGGATACAAATCTGTTGTGTTTTCTATTCTATCCTTTTCATTTGATATGTTTTTTATAAAAGTATTTAAATCACTATCAAACTCTATGAATGAAAAACCGAAAGTTTTATCGTTTCGCATAATAGTTGCCGATGCGTGTATAACAGGATATTCAACAATCTTATTATTCTCAATTCTAAGCTTCAAATTATCAACATCATTAATGGCTTTCATACAATCGTGTAAATATTTACCAAAAAAACTCAAATTATTTTCTTTGGAGAAATTATAGGCTTTTGTTACATCACAAGGAACGGTAACCCCAAAATAAGGATCTAATAGTTTAATAAAATGTTCATATTGTGCCTTTCTATTCCAAGTATTTAAATCAATATATTTCATACTAATTTAACAATTTTAGTAAGCTTGTTAAACTCTTAATGGTTCTATAAGCTTTACCATTTTTCTCTTTTTCAGTTACTTCTTCATGAGCCCAAGTAGTATGAAAAGGGACATGAATGGCATTTGCCTTTAAATTTACTAAGGGTAAAACATCAGATTTTAATGAGTTTCCTATCATTAAAAATTCAGAAGGATTAATATCTAAATGGTTCAATAGTTTTGAATAATTAGCCTCTTTTTTATCGCTTAAAACTTCAATATGATGAAAATAATCTGTTAAACCAGACTTTTCTAATTTTCGTTCTTGGTCCAATAAATCGCCTTTTGTGGCTAATATGAGTCTGTATCTTTTTGATAGCGCTTTTAAAACGTCTTCTACACCATCTAATAATTCAACAGGTTTATTCAACATATCTTTACCTATATTCAAAATAGATTCAATAGTTTTTGTTGAAATATTATAATTTGATAATTCTAAAGCTGATTCAACCATAGATAGCGTAAAGGCCTTTACTCCATAACCATAGAGCGATAAATTTTCAATTTCCACTCTAAAAAGCTCTTGGTCTATTTTGTTGGCAGTTTCATATTTGGACAAGAGGTTAGCAAAAGCTGTTTCTGCTTCTCTAAAATAGGTTTCATTAACCCAAAGTGTATCATCAGCATCAAAGCCAATAACTTTAATGTTTTGGTAATTTATTTCCATATTTTCTTTGCGCGTTCTAAATCTTCAGGAGTATCTATTTCAACACCTTGAACATCTGTTTCAACCATTCTTATTCGTTTTCCGTATTCTAAATACCGAATACATTCTATTTTCTCAGAAGCTTCAAGCGGCAGCATTGGTAATTTGTAAAAATCTAAAATGGCCTCTTTTCTAAATGCATAAACTCCTTTGTGTTTATAATATTTCACGCCTACATTTTTGTCTCTTGGGTATGGAATTGGGCTTCGTGAAAAATAAAGCGCAAAATTTGAATGATCGACAATAACCTTTACTGTATTTGGGTTTTTAATTTCATCTTCATCAGTAATATGAACCATTAAAGACGCCAAATCTATACGTTTATCATGGTCGTTTTTAAATACTTCAATAAGTTTTGATAAAGATTCTCTATCAGTAAAAGGTTCATCTCCTTGAACATTAATAACAATATCAATATCCATAAACTCAACAGCCTCAGCTATTCTATCGCTGCCACAATCATGTGCCTTTTTACTCATTATTACTTTTCCGCCATTATTTGCAATTTCGTTATAAATAATATCACTGTCAGTAACCACAAAAACATCATCGAATAACTTTGTAGCAACCGTAGCTTCGTAAGTTCTTTGAATGACTGTTTTGCCTCCAAGATCTTGCATGAGTTTACCAGGAAAACGTGATGCAGCATAACGTGCAGGAATCATTGAAATTATTTTCACAGATTTAAATTTATTTGTTTAAGTAAATTCTATTTTCAAAAATAGCCAAATATTATTGGTTTTTAATCTTAGTTGTTTTAAACTTTTTATATAATCTGAAAATTATAAATAATATAAAAAGAACCAATACCGCTGCTACTATAGGAAGAAAGATAGAAATAACAGAATAACTACTGAAGTTATGGTTTCAATGGTTGAAACTAAAGGGTTTGCTATGCCACCTGTTGTTACTGTTGAAGCTAGCCTTGTTGTGCTAGATGTTCCTGCCACTGCTGCGGCTGTTCCTCCTCCAGCTATTATTGCTAACGACCACGTAATCACGGGACTTAAATCGGCGACTGTAGATAGCATTATGGCGGTGCCTGCTAGTGCCGCCAATGGCACTGTAATACTATCCAATAAATTATCAATATATGGAATAAAATAGGCAATTATTTCAACAATAGTAGCGGCGCCTAAAGTAATTAAGGCAGCTGTACTTCCTATCCATTCCCAAGACTCATTAAGTTGCCAAACATCAAAATAAGAGGCTAAACTTAAAGCAAATAATGGTAAAAAAACTCTAAAACCCACAGATGCCGATAAACCAACACCTAGGCAAATACTAATTATGGTTTCAAATGTCATAATTGTCCCTCCCCTAAATCCCCAAAGGGGACTTTTTGTTTTAGTTAATAATTATTTAAACTTACAAAATTCTTAATCTAAAATATTTTCTCGCAAAGCCGCAGAGGCGCAAAGTTAAATGGTAGATTATTATGCTAATTTATAACGTTTTCTTGTAAACAGCCAAAGACTGAATGCTTTTAGATGGTACTGATGTTTTGATTTTGAAATTTAATTTGGCGGATAAGTGCGCAAGGGATAGAAGTGGAAAGCCCACAGCGGAGGAACGGAGCGAGGACTTGTAACGGATAGCCCGACCCTTTTGGGTTGCGCCCAAAAAACTACTGCAAACTGCCAATGAATACTGGGACTTTTTGTTTTTAGTTAATAATTATTCATCGTTTAAGTATCAAAATTTTTGGTTCAACTTTCAAAAAAGCGTTTTGGTAAAGCTCCGTTTTCAAAAGTCCCCTTTTGGGATTTAGGGGATTCATTCCTCAAAAAAATCGTCATTAAAGCCAATAAGATACAATTTTTCTTTGGCCCTTGTTACTGCGGTGTATAGCCAACGTAAATAATCTTTATCTATACCATTTGGTAAATAAGGTTGCTCTACAAAAACAGTATCCCACTGCCCTCCTTGTGATTTATGACAAGTTATAGCATAAGAAAATTTTACTTGTAGCGCATTAAAGTGTTTGTTGCCTTTAACTTTTAAAAATTTTTTATACTTACTAGTTTCACTCTCAAAATCTTTCATTACTTCTTGATACAATTTATTTGAATCTTCATAAGGTAATGATGGGGTTTCGGCGGCAATAGTATCTAAAAGTAAAACCGTTTCAAAAGGGATCATTTTAGGATAATCAACCATTCTTATTTTTACTTCCGCAAAGCGAAAACCATAGAGCTCTTGAATACTAAATATCTCGAGAACCTCAATAATATCGCCATTTGCTATAAAGCCAGCATCACTATTTGGCTTTACCCAAAAATAGTTATTCTTCACAACCATTAAGTAATCGCCTGCAGTTAATTCGTGCTCATTAAACAAGATTCTATTTCTTATTTGTTGGTTGTATAAATTAGCGCGTTTGTTACTTCTTACTATAATTGCCGTTTCTTCTTTTCCCAATTCGCTATAGGCGTCGTTAATAGCATCCATGATTTCATAACCGTCCATAAGTCTAATAATATCTTTATAATCTGATAAATCAAACTTAAAAGAATCAAAATAGGTGTTTAATAACGTTTCACGCAAAACCGTAGCGTTGGCTAAAATACCAGAACCTTGTTCTTGACGCACCACTTCATCGAGTTCCATTTTAGTAACTTCCTTATTATAATTTAGCGCTAATGTTCTTTCATCTAAAGCGGGACTTAAGTCCAACTTAACGGGAGGTAACTGCGCCGTATCACCAATTAACAACAACTTACATTGATGACCAGAATATACGTATTGCATCAAATCGTCTAATAAAGAACCATTTTCAAACAATTTTGAGTCTCCAGGTGTATCAGGAATCATGGAAGCCTCATCCACTATAAAAATGGTATTTTTATGCTTATTGGGTTGCAACACAAATTTTACGCCTCCATTTTTTTCTTTTTTTGGGAAATATATTTTTTTGTGAATCGTAAATGCTTCCTTTCCGGAATAATTTGAAATCACTTTTGCCGCTCTTCCAGTTGGTGCCATTAAAACCGCACTTTTTTTAGCTTTCCATAAATTAGACACTATGGCTCCAACAATGCTTGTTTTTCCTGTTCCGGCATACCCTTTTAGTACATAAAGCAAATTTGGTTCTTTAGCAAAAATAAACTCAGATAATTGCTGCAAAACAATATTTTGTTTTACAGTAGGCTGGAATGGAAATTGTTGTTTTATAAGCGAATAAAATTCAGATGAGGTCATTTAGTTTAAAATAATTTTAATTTTATTCAAATATAGAAATGATTTTTACTCACTTTGGTTTTAACGATTAAAAAAAAATTGTAGATTTGCTAAATACCTTTTAATAAACTTTTAATTAAAGAACACACTATGTTAAAATTTATTCTTATTGCAGTTGCCGTTATTTTAGTTACAATTGGCTTGGTTAAGTTAGTTGATAAATTTATCCCTGCTAAATTTAAACCTTTTTTAAATATAGCGCTTTGGTTATTAATTGCATTTTTTGGTTACCAGACTTACATGTCTATTTATGAGCCAATTCAATTTAATAAAGTAAAAAATAAGCGTTACGCTGTAGTTATTGAAAGTTTAAAAGATATTAGAGACTCTCAATTAGCACACAGACAGGTTACTGGTAAATTTTCTAAAGATTTTGATGGCTTAATAAAGTTTATTGATACCGCTGAATACACCATTACGCAACGTAGAGATTCTAGTATTATTGATGAGGATTTAACTAAACGATATGGCGTTGATACTTTTAAATCTATTGTTATTATTGACACTTTAGGCTTTGTTTCTGTAAAAGACTCCTTATTTAAAACATCTAGTCGTTATAAAAACATGATGAATGTTCCTGTAGGAGAAGAAGGCGCTAAGTTTAAAATGCAAGCTGGATTCTTAGAGCAAAATAACATAAAAATACCTGTTTTTGAAGCCATTGTAAAAAAGAGCGTTCTTTTAAATGACCAGAATAAAGATTTAATAATGCAGGAAAACCAAGTGGTATCTGTTGATGGCGTTAATGGTGATGCTTTAAAAGTAGGTTCGATGGATGAAGTTAACACAAACGGAAACTGGCCGAAAACATATGGCGCAAACGAATAATAGTTCTAACAAACTAACTAATCTAGAATTGTCCATTCAACTAAGTTTGAGTGGACTTTCTTTTTGTATACTAAACAAAGATTCTAATACTATAATTGAAGTAAAGGAATTTCGCTTTGAAAAAAGTTTAAACCCATTGGAAGTTTTAGACGAATTAAAAGCCTTATTTGAAAATGAAACTATTTTGAATAATAGCTTTACCAATGTAACTGTTATTCATGATAATGAACTATCTACACTAGTTCCGAAGGCGTTATTTAATAAAAATCACTTAGCAGACTATTTAAAATTCAACTCTAAAATCCTGAAATCAGATTTTATAGCTTATGATAGTATTTTAAAAAATAGTAGTGTTAATGTTTATGTCCCTTATATCAACATTAACAATTACATCTATGATAAATTTGGCGCGTTTATTTTCAAACATGTATCATCGGTTTTAATGGAATCTATTTTATGGATTGAAAAAAGTTCAACGGCAGCTAAAGTATATGTACATGTTAGTTTTAACCACTTTGAAATTATTATAATTAAAGAAGGCAAACTAGAACTTTATAATACATTCACTTACAATTCAAAAGAAGATTTCATTTACTACATTCTCTTTACTGCTGAACAACTAAGACTTGACCCAGAGACACTTAATTTAGTTTTTATAGGCGATATCACTGAGAAAGATGAGTTATATAATATAGCCTATAAATACATTAGAAACATCAGTTTTGGCAACAGACATGATAATTTCAAATATATAAACAAACCAAAATCAAAGTATTCTAATTTCACTTTGTTAAAAAGTTTTTAATGAGAATTATATCCGGTATTTATAAAAGCAGAAAAATTATTGCACCTAAAAACCTACCTGTTCGCCCTACTACAGATATGGCTAAGGAATCTTTATTCAATATTATTAATAACCTCTATTACTTTGATGCTGTTTCTGTACTTGATTTGTTTGCCGGAACTGGTAATATAAGTTATGAATTTGCCTCAAGAGGTACCGAACAAATTACATGTGTTGATCAAGATTTTGGGTGTATCAAGTTTATAAATAAAACTACCGAAATGTTTGAAATGCCTATCCAAACTATAAAAAGCGATGTTTTCAAATTTTTAGAAAAAACTTCAATACAGTCAAATATTATTTTTGCAGATCCTCCATATAATTTTACCGAAGTGCAATTTGCAAGAATTCCTAATCTCATTTTTCAAAACAATTTACTGCTTGATGATGGCTTACTTATAGTTGAACATTCTAAACATTCAGACTTATCAAATCTTGAAAATTTTGCTTATTCAAAAAACTATGGCGGTAATGTTTTTAGTTTTTTTGAAACGACTTAAACAATCTTTTATTTTTATAGTATCTTTTTTTTTAGTAATTTAGAATTCTCCTTAAGAGCCCCAGGCTCTATACATAATTTTATCTCTTCAACAAAAAGTAACCTTTTTTTTGATTTTTTGTTATGGTTTATTGTTAATACTAACCTTTAAAACCATAAAACAAATGAAAAAACTTTTTTTATTAGGGCTTGTAACTATTCTTTTTGTTGCTTGCCAAAACCAACCGCAACGTTATTTTGCAGATTCTACTGAAATAAACACTTTAAAAGCTGGTATAACGGCTTATGAAGCTGGAGATTGGGACAAATGGAAAAGCCATTTTGCCGATACCGCAAAAGTTTTTGTGAATTCTCCCGACCCGCTTACAATAGAAAAAAGAGCTGAAGGCTTAAAAGCTATGACTGAAGCTATGTCATCGTATGGATTTAATCGTGATAAAGAATACATTGAAATGGTTCTTGATAAAGATGACGAAACTTGGGTATATTATTGGGCGATGCATAAAGGAACGCTTGCTGCTAATAACAAAAAATTGGCAATCCCAGTGCATTTAGCAGTTCAATTTGTTGATGGAAAAATTGTAGAAGAACATGTGTACTTTGATGCTACCCAAATGAATAAAGAAATGGCAACATTATCTTCTATGACTGATTTGGATAAAAAAATTCATACACAAATAGATACGCTAATTGATAGTTTTACCAATAAACAAGACTTTTCTGTATTAGGTGACTTACTAGCAGATAATCATATTAGGTATTTAAATGATGACAAAGTAGCTGCAGGACAAACTGAATTACAGTCTAGTATGACGCCATATTTTACTGGTTTCCCAGATTTTAATATTGAAATTCTACATAAATCCACAATAGTAGATAATGCAATTTTTGTGCATTGGAAATTAACAGGCACAAATAATGGTGAATTTGCTGGTAGTCCTGCAACTGGAAAAAAAGTTGACGTAAATGGGCTTTCAAGATTACATTTTAATGAAGAAGGTAAATTGCATACCGAGCATATTCATTTTGATCGATTACAACTCATGGAACAGTTAGGTAAAACTTTAAATTAAATAACACTAATTATGAAAACAATTAAATCAACACTATTATTAGCATTACTGGTATGCTTTACAGTTAATTTTTCCTATGCACAAAAAAAATTCACCATTCATCAAGACAATGTTAAACCGTCTATGATCATGCAATATGAAGCCATAGCGAAAAAATTTAATGAAGCCACTAAAGAGCATAATGTACAAACCTCATGGTTAACCGCTACCACAACTGATTTAAAGTACATGTACATAACACCAATAGAAAATTTTGCAGATTTAGATAAACGCCCTTTCGCAGATATGGCAAAAGCAATGGGAGATGATTTTGGTAAAATGTTTGAAGAATTTGATAAATGTTATGACTCGCATACCAATTACAATATTACTTTAGTAGAAGATTTATCTTATATGCCCAATGGCATTACCATGACCCAAGAGGGGCAAAATCATCGTAAATTTTTCTACATTTATTTCACACCTGAAAATGCAGCTAAAGTACGTGAAGGTATGAAAGCGGTGAAAGAACTTTACACAACTAAAGGATCTAAAGAATATTATAGAATTTACAGAAATGGTTTTGGTACTCCTGAAGAATTTTATTTTGTGGCTGTTTCTTCAAAAGATGAAATTGATGGCGCCACTAGGTCTAAAGCTAACGAAGCCGTTTTAGGTCCGGATCGTTGGGAAGCTATAGGCAAGGTTATGAATCACGCAAGTCGATTTGAAGAATATACAGGTCAAATGCGTCCAGATTTATCCTATTCACCTAAAAAAGAATAAGTTCTAACCAACCCTTTTTAACCTCAAACCCTTCTTGAAATTCAAGAAGGGTTTGTTTATATTTAAGTAAATCTATAAGCCGAATTCTGTACTCAAAAAGAGCCCTTATCATTTATCTACGTGCATTGTTACCAAAACACTTTAGCTGCCTACCCTCCAACAATCGAGCGTGCCGCCCGCTCCCGATAATTATCGGAACGTTGGTTTACATGACATTGCACCACATAGAGTTTACCTGGTTTCACTACAGCATAACCTGTACATACTTTCTGTTGCACTTTTCCTAACCTCACGGCTGGTGGCCATTAACCACTATGTTGCACTACGGTGTTCGGACTTTCCTCCCAAGTGCTGAACTTGTTTCAGTATCTTTTCAAATTAACTTTAAAGTTAAAATAATGAGATACTGAAATAAATTCAGCACAAAAGCGATAAGGCGATTTACTTACCGCAAAAGTACAACACACAAAATTCAATTTCCAAATTCCATCAACTAAAAAATAATAATTATTTGGGCGTTACCCACAAGGGGTCGGGCTATTCGCTACAAGTCCTCGCTCCTACGTCGCTGTGGGCTTTCCGCTGCTATCCCTAAC
>NZ_CAXBLF010000021.1:0-50461 GCF_963976535.1 uncultured Algibacter sp.
TAAGATAATAGAACTTAAATTTATTATCAATCATTTTAAAATTTATTTGGGATCATATAATATTGCTGAGAATATAAGGTTTATCACTGTAAATTAGTAATTTTGACATGTTAAATGCTCCAGTGTTTTATTGATGAACTACTTAAAATACATACTTATAGTTTTTCCTTTGATTTTATGTGCTCAGGTGAAAGTCATTGAACAAGATTCTATACCTAATAAATATCTTATTATTAAAGGCGATTCAGTCCCTAGAACTTATATAGATTTAGATGAGGTGATGCTTTTGCATAAGCTTAAATTTGATAGCAAAAAGGATAGAATTCGTTATTTAATTTTAAGACGAAAAACCATTAAAGTGTATCCGTATGCAAAAATGGCAGCTGAACGATTAGATTCTATGAATGCCCGGTTAGCAACACTTACAAAAAAACGTGATAAAAAGCGCTACACGAAGCAAATTCAAAAATATATAGAAGGTGAATTTTCTGAGGAACTAAAAAAAATGACCCGTACCGAAGGGCAGATTTTAGTTAAATTAATACATAGACAAACTGGAAAAACAGCCTTTAATTTAATAAAAGAATTACGAAGTGGTTGGCGTGCCTTTTGGTACAATACAACTGCTAGCATGTTCGATATTTCTTTAAAACGTGAGTTTGATCCACTAAACGAAAAAGAAGATTATTTAATTGAAGATGTCTTGCAACGTAATTTCCAAAGTGGGCGATTAGAACGACAAGATTCTGCTATAGAATTTGATTTCTACGATTTAACCAACAAATGGATTCATCAAAAAACACCTGAATAAATGAGCATCCAATCACCTTTTGAAGAAAAACTTAATACTATAACACACGCTATTGGGGCTTTATTTGGTATAGCGGCATTGGTTCTGCTAATTGTTTATAACTCCAATAAAACAGATTGGAGTTTGTTTAGTGTTATTGTTTATGGCATCTCTATAATCATTTTATTTAGTGCCTCAACAGTATTTCACGCTGCCAAAAAAGAGAAGCGAAAGCATTATTTTAGAATAGTAGATCACATTAGTATTTACTTTTTAATTGCAGGAACATATACGCCTGTGTGTTTAATTTCTTTAGAACAAACTTTAGGGTGGACGCTCTTTTTTGTGGTATGGGGAATTGCAGCTTTTGGTGTCATTTTAAAATTGTTTTTTACTGGAAAGTTCGAAATATTTTCAACGCTACTTTATTTAGTAATGGGTTGGCTGGTTGTTTTTGACTTTTCTAATTTATCCGAAACCATTGGAGATAATGGTATTTTATTGCTATTTGCAGGAGGTTTATCTTATACCGTTGGTATTGTTTTTTATGCCATTCATAAAATACCATTTAATCATGTTATTTGGCACCTGTTTGTGTTAGCAGGCGCTATTTTTCACTTCTTTATGATTTTTGGTTATGTTATTTAATATGATAGAAATTACTAAAGCAAATACCACTCCTGATTATAAGCAAATAGAAACCTTAGCAGATTCTATTTGGAGAGCACATTATATTCCTATTACAGGCATTGGTCAAGTTGAACATATGCTTAAAAAATATCAATCTGCCGAAGCTATTTCAAAACAAGTGGAAAAAGAGGGTTTTGAATATTTTGTATTAACATTTGATGGAATCAATGTTGGCTATATTTCGATTAGAAAAGAAAAAGAGTGGTTGTTTTTAAGTAAAATTTATGTGCTAAGTGATTATAGAGGAAATAAGATTGGTAAAACAGCCATGCAATTTATTGAAGAAAAAGCGAAGTCATATCATTTAAAAACCATCATGCTTACGGTGAACAAAAACAATACGAATTCTATTAAGGCTTATGAAAAACTTGGTTTTATTAATGTTGGTTCTGTGGTTAAAGATATCGGTAACGGATTTGTTATGGATGATTACCAGATGGTGAAAAGATTATAAGTTCTCAGTCTCAGTTCTCAGTATTCGGTTGTTTTCGTTAAAGAATAGAAACCTTTACTATTTTATACTTTGTACATGTCCTTTCTACAAGAAAAAATGTAACGCAAAGTTTCTCAGAGTTTTCGCAGAGATACACGGAGTAATTTAAGAACATTTTATAATTGTGCTTTTAATCGAAATTCTAAATGTCATTATTTAATAGGAAACGCTCTGCGTAACTCAGGGGTTCTCTGTGTGACTCTGCGTAATAGCTCAATGATGTTAATAATACTATTCTACCCTTCAATAATGGCCTTATACTCCTCAAAGAAAGCTTCGAATAAGCTCATGTTTTCATTGAAGAACTCCATAACATCGCGCCATGAGTTCTTGTTATGAATAGATACTTTTTGTTCTAAAGACACATAGATTCTAGAAATTTCTTTTTCATTATTTAAAAAATATGCCTCTTCATAAATCGCTTCAGGTAAATAATCATCTAGAAGAATCGATTTTAAGGCGATTAACTGTTCCCAATAATTAATACGGTTTTCTAAATCATCTTCTAAGTCTAAAGCAATTAGAGCAGTTCTATTATCAAAATGAAATTTAAAACTAAGACCTTTCAGTTTGGTATCGTACAAAATCCATTTCCGTGGAAACGATTTTCCAAAACTTGTCCAAAATTCTTGTCTTAATATGCGCGATTCTTCTTTGCTAAACATTGAAAGTATTATCTTTTTCTATTCCCTTGCAGAAGGGAATCTTTTAAATATATTTTAGTTTCGATTCATGAGATTTCCGCCTTCGCGGAAATAAAAAAAATCACTATATCAAATAAGCCACCCCAACCCCAAGTATAATGGAAATAAACTTAGATAAGTTGAATTTATGCCCTTCGCCACTTTCAAATAGAATAGTGGTAGAAATATGGAAAAATATCCCAATAACTATCGCATTAATAATATGCGCGTAATCCGCCATCATAATGGATGTATGCGAAATCCAAGTCCCTAACGGTGTCATTAAAGCAAACACCAATAAAAAGCTTGCAACCTGTATTTTAGTATATTCAGACTGTAATAAAAACAGGGTAATTAAGGTCGCAATGGGTATTTTATGCACCAAAACGCCATAAACCATATCGTTATGGTCATGAATAGAAAACCCTTCTAAAAAACTATGAATACATAAACTAATAAACAACAACCACGGGAAAGCTGTATCGTGTTTATGAATATGCACATGCCCATGTTCCGCACCTTTAGAGAATAACTCCAAAATAATTTGCAGCAAAATACCGGACATAATAAACAGTCCGGTAAGTTTAGTGTCTAAGTGGCTATAAACCTCTGGAAGTAATTCAAAAAGCGTTAAAGCTAATAAAAAAGCACCACTAAAAGAGAGTAGAAGCTTGGTGTTCCAAGACTTTTGTTTTTTAGTAATCAAGGCTAAAATAAAACCTAAAACAACCGCCAGTATAGGAAAAAGAAATTTATTCATTTTAAAAAAATACTATTCAATATCATAAAACCAATTAATAATTACCCACAACAGAAATAATAATTAAATGTCGATTATCGATCCGCAACAGTGATAATACTTAAAAGCCAATTATTGGCTATTTAAAAATTAGAACTAAACGTTCAGATGTTTTGGTATTAAATTTATTCAATTTATAATCGCCAAAAACATCTAATAAATATACCCCAGCCTGTTCAAAAAGCGATTCAAAATCAGCTAAATTAAACCCACGCACGCGCTCCTGAAAATGGTATAACTTATCATCAGCCGTAAAAGTAATATCTTTTATAATATATCCATCTTTCACGTAACGTTTTAAATGGAAATCAATATCATCAACCGTTTTAACCTCTTCAGGTACCAAGTTATCAATCACAAATTCACTATTCATAAAATCAATAACCCCAAAACCAAATTCGTTTAATTCCGCTTTTATAGCTTCAATGGTCTTTAAATTATCTCCATCATCCTCAAAATATCCAAAACTAGTAAACAAATTAAACACCGCATCAAACTGTTTATGGTAAGGCTTACACATATCGTGTACCTCAAAATGCAAACGGTGGTTTTCAAACTGTTTTGCAAAAGCAATGCTATTATCACTCAAATCCACACCCGTAACATCATACCCAATTTTATTCAAGTATCTCGCATGTCGTCCCTTTCCGCAAGCCAAGTCCAGTATCGTTCCATGCTCTGGAATATTCAAATAACCCGAAAGCGTATCCATAAACGCATGAGCCTCCGTATCATCCCTGTCCTTATATAAAATGTGGTAAAATGGCGTATCAAACCAAGAGGTAAACCAAGTTTTTGTGTTGTTAGTCATATATTTTGGTTGGGGTTACCCCCGAGAATCCCGATAGCTATCGGGACGGGGGGTCAGGCTTTCCGCTACAAGTCCTCGCACCAAAAAAGGTGCTGTGGGCTTTCCACTGCAATCCTTAACCCGAATTATCAATAAACTTTACGTTTGCCGCAAAATTACGTTATTTTTGCAACCTATTAGATTTAAAATAGTCTATAAGACGTAAAAAATGGAAGAAAATTTCAACATGGTGGCCAAAACCCTATTTGGCTTTGAAGATTTATTAGCAAATGAGCTCACACAACTTGGTGCGCAACATGTAAAAACGGGCATTCGCAATGTGTCTTTTTCGGGCGATAAAGGCTTTATGTATAAAAGTAATTTAGCATTGCGTACAGCCGTTAAAATCTTAAAACCCATCCATTCTTTTAACGTCAATAGCGAGCAAGATTTATACGATAAAGTCTATGCTATGGATTGGTCTCAATATCTAAAACCCACAGGGACTTTAGCTATCGATGCAACCATTCATTCAGATTTGTTTTCGCACTCGCTTTACATCGCACAAAAAACAAAAGATGCTATTGTTGATAAATTTAGAGAAACCGACGGGCAACGACCAAACGTAGACCTAAAATTCCCAGACCTAAAAATAAACGTCCATATTGATAGACGAAAATGTACCATATCTTTAGATTCATCCGGCGATTCTTTGCATAAACGCGGTTATAAAACAGCCACCAACATTGCACCTATAAACGAAGTTTTGGCAGCAGGATTAATTATGTTATCAGGTTGGGATGGGCAAACCGATTTTATGGATCCTATGTGTGGTTCGGGCACCATGCTTGTTGAAGCCGCAATGATAGCCTGTAATATCCCACCAAACTTAATGCGTAAAGAATTTGCTTTCGAGCGTTGGAACGATTGGGATGTGGAGTTGTTTGAAAAAATTGAAGCATCCTTACTCGGTAAAACGCGAGATTTTCATCATAAAATTACAGGTTATGATAAAGCACCAAGTGCCGTATCCAAAGCTATAGAAAACGTAAAAAATGCTCAATTAGAAGATTTTATAGAGGTAAAACATGAAGATTTCTTTAAAACCCAAAAAGGGGGCGACGATAAACTACACATGGTATTTAACCCACCTTATGGCGAGCGTTTAAATATCGACATGGAAGAGTTCTACGCCAACATTGGCGATACCCTTAAACAAAACTATCCAGGTACCGATGCTTGGTTTATTACCTCAAACCTTGATGCCTTAAAGCATGTTGGATTACGACCTTCAAGAAAAATACATTTATTTAACGCTAAACTAGAAGCGCGTTTGGTTAAATATGTGATGTATGCAGGGAGTAAGAAGGGGAAGTATATGAATAAGGACTAAATGCCTGCGGATGCGGGAATCTCATGAATATATGTTAGCATTTTGATATGCCAATACGGCTTAATTAACACACCTTGTCATTCCAAACTACAATCGGAATCCAACCTTATATTATGGGATGCTGAATCAATCCCGAAAGCTTTCGGGACCGCATGACATTGAAGTTTTTATTTGTGTTTTTCGCATCAATTTAGACTTTATACCAATTTAGCCTTCAAACATCGCAATAATTTATTCTTTTGACTTAATACTTTACACCTCCCTTAATCCCTCCTTAATAGGAGGGAAACTGTTACGTATGAGTTTCCCCTCCTTGGAGGGGATTAAGGGGTGGGTAGTTTAAAAGCTTATCAATTGTTATGTTCTATCAACATAACATTAAAAATGAAAAAAATAATACAACTTTTTTTCGCGACATTTAAAAATTAAATTGCTAATACCCCAATCAGAACCGTTTTGTCATTCCGACGTTAGGAGGAATCTCATCATCATTATTTTAGCTTCACTATGCGATTTATCCTAGCATCGAAATGACAAAGTATACTCCTAAAACAAAGGCAACCGCTCATACTGAGCAATTAAAAACAACTTGCCACAAGCACGAGCATCAGACAAGGCATCGTGATGTTTTAAAGCAATATGATGCACTTTACAACAGGCATCTAACTTTGCAGGTTTGTAGCCTTTTTTACGATAAATTTTAAGCGTACATTCCCAACGCGCTTCCATGATTACATCTGTAAGCGGAATGTTATAATCTTTCATCGTTTTTAGTAAAACGGTTCTGTCGAAAGACTCGTTGTGTGCTACGGTAACCATACCAGAAATACGTTTTTTAATCTCAGGATACACCCCTATAAAGTCGGGTGCAAATCTAGTATCGACTTCAGTAATACCATGCACTTGTTGGTTGTGCCAATTATAATCGTTGTTTGGTGGTTGTATTAACGCATGAAACTCGTCTATAATAACACCATTTTTAAATGTTACAATGCCAACAGAACAAATGTGGTGTCCTTTTGCGGTCTCGAAATCTATGGCTGCAAACGTGTTTGACATGGTTTGGGTTTTGGGAGTGAAGTTATGGATTTATGTTTGTAGTTTAGTTCTATAATTTTACAAAGAATTCTTCTTCTAGTTTTTGAATTACTTTATTAAACTGTTTCGCTACCGCTAAGCTCCGCTTAGTGGCTGCAAGATTTTGTCATCCTAAAAACTACTTATTTTACATTAACCCTAAAATAGGTTTAGGGTATTGGATTTGTTATTTCTGTTACGCCACTAAGCAGAGCTTAGCGGTAGCGGGGCTCTAACTCTTGCTTTTCCACCCAATAAAAAAGATTTTGATTCAGCTATCTCATCTGTTGGATTGTCATTAAGGTCTTTCCCGTTTGAATTTGTCAAAATAATACCCGCATAAGGTCTAAGTTCAATCCAAGAAGCAACTTTTAATACGAGTTCTCCTTGAGCAAAAACACCATCGTCACCTATATCATCAGCACTATTATATGGAAAACTAAATCCAAATCCAATTTGAGCGTTTATTGATTTTTCCTTTATAAATTGCGCTTCAGTTAAATTCGATGTTAGAACTATGACTAATAATATTAAAGTTTTTTTTATGTTATGTTTTAATATTAAATTATCCTTCATCACAAATTTAAATCACTTGTTTTTATATATATGGTTTTTAATAACTCATTAGTTGCTTCCCAAACCTGCTGTCCTTTTTCATTTTTATAGGGTTTAAATGTTGCTTCATATTTCTCCATAAAATAGTAATCGTCACCATTCCAAAACACCTTCATTTCCCCAAATTCAGAATGGTTTATTTCTAAATATTCCTTTTTATCTGATAATGTTATAGTTATTTCAGCAGGATTTTCATTTCCCATTTTTGTGTATTTACCTAAAATATCTTTTAGGACATTTTCTTTTGGAATTGTAGACAATATATCAGGATAGTACGTTGGTTGGGTTCCTAATAACATATCAATTTTTTTGTAAAATTCAATACTCAAAATACGGTAATCATTTGCAGAACGAGATATACGATTTAAATAAAAAGCATGTCCTATAATTTTGTTTTTTAAATAAGGGTCATTTAAAATTGTTTTAGCTTCATCGTCATCATAAACCCTATCTGTATACCACAGGTAGCTGTTAGGGTTCGTTTCAAAATCATCATATCTTTCATTATTCGCATAATCTTTAATAGCCTCGTTGTAGTCGTCTAATTCGTTTTGATATTCCCTAAATAATTGATTAAAGTAAGGAAGCAATATGTTATATTTTTCAGGTAAGTTTTCAAGGTTCTGTTTAAATCGTTCATAACCTGTTTTTTTATTGCTAAAAGAGACCATCCGATATGAAAAAAAAACAGTTAAGGGATTCTTCTTAAAATATTCTACCGTAAGTTTATTATTCAGAATATTTTGCACATATGAAACTGATTGAAGTTTTTTGCCAAATATGCGCTTTGCTTCCTTAATATCTGTGAGCAGTTCTTTTTGAACTTGTTTAAGAATGGTCTGAGTTTTCTTTTCATTTTGTGCATCGTTGTATTTACTATTGATAGCTAATGCTATCAAAATACCTATAACAACAAGTACAATTTCTCCAATAGCATATTTAAGGTATTTCGTAGTTTTCCCTTTATTAAGAAGTTCTTGACGAATTTTTCGAAAGTATTTTATCATATATTAAGAGGTTGGTCTTAATCCAGTATTTTGATTTATAAGCGAAGCTATTTTAACTATTTTAAATGTTCTTTAAAAAAAGCAATGGTGCGTTCCCAAGCTAAAGTAGCTGCTGCTTCATCATATCTTGGTGTCGTGTTGTTATGAAAGCCGTGATTTACCTCAGGATATATATGAGAAGTGTATTCAATATGTTGTGCTTTCAAAACAGCTTCATAAGCAGGTAAACCTGCATTAACACGAGAGTCTAATCCTGCATTTTGTAATAATAAAGGCGCTTTTATTTTTGCAGCATCTTCATCTGAAGGTTGCCGACCATAAAAAGGTACTGCTGCCCCTAAATCTGGAATTTTTACCGCCATCATATTGGAAATCCAACCTCCAAAACAAAATCCAACAACTCCAATTTTCCCATTACAATTTTCATGATTATTTAGATAATCAAAGGCAGCAATAAAATCTTCGAGCATTTCTTTTTTATCACGTTGTTTTTGTAACGCTCTACCCTCGTCATCATTCCCAGGATAACCACCTAAAGGTGATAAAGCATCTGGCGCTAAGGTTATAAATCCTTCAAGAGCAGCGCGTCTACCTACATCTTCAATATATGGATTTAAGCCTCGATTTTCATGTACTACAACAATACCAGGTAATTTACCTGTAGTATTATCAGGTTTAGATAACAACCCTTTTATTGTACCGCCCCCTTTTGGAGACTCATAAGTTATGTACTTAGAATTTAAACGTTCATCATCTGGTTGTACCAAAAGATTATCTATGTAGTTAGGAGTAATAAAACTCAATAATGAAGAAACCGTAATACCACCAATAGCATAAAGGCCTAATTTTTCAACAAATTTACGTCTACCAATTTTATTATGAGCGTAATCATCATATAAATCAAACACCTCTTGTTTTACATCTTCCTTTTTAAGTTTTTTCATGATATTTGGTTTTAATGTGTTGTTCTAAAGATAGTTAATAAATGATAATTATGCATATAAAGATATTCATTCTTTTTTTGCAAAAACATGAACATTCAATGGATCAAAAAGCTAAATACTTTTAAGACCAAAAACAAAAAAAACAAGAAAGGATTTGTGTTATATTACCTAAGTCAAGACTTATTTAACCTTCTTATAAAGCGGCACCCTATAAGCCAAAAAATAACTATAACCAGCACCAATACCACTACTATCGTAAGTTTTACCAAACCCAGGTATATACACGTTATCAAAATTGTTAGGAATCGTTTGGCTTGCAGATATCTTTAACTGCACATTTAAGCCTAAATATAGATTATTGAGGATTTCGGCTTTCATTCCTAATATAATTTCTCCCCAGAACGCAGTAAGTCCGGTAAGTTCTTGTTTAGTAGTTGAGGTAAGTTGTGGCGCCCAATATTGGTCTATGCTATATACTTGAAAACTATTTAAATCATGGCTAAAAGTACTTGCTCCAACTCGGAAACCAGCATAAATCATATTATCCATATTCAACCAGTTTTCATACATATTAAAATCAACACCACCTTTTATATAACTTCCTTTCGTGGTGATGTTTAAATAATCATTAATGGTGTTTTTTTCTTCAAAACCAATTTCACCAGCAATATACATTTTCTCTTTTAAGCGATAATCTGCCATAATTTCAAAACCTGTATAGTCATTATCTACAGATGTTCTAATAAGCTTTCCAATATCGCCACCTATACGAAGCCCGTACTTGAGTTTAATTTTAGTAGAATCATTGACTGTACTAACAATACTATCATTTTGTGCATGAACAAACACACAGAAAAATAGCATACAAGCTATGCTACTAATGCGATACATTAAAGTGTGTTGTTGTCTCATCTTCTACAGATTGATTATCGGTTAAAGGTTCTCTTGATAGCATCCATCTACCATCATTATTTACATCTTCAATGGTGAGTGTTACATTTTTAAAAATAGTTTTAAAACCACAAGCACGAGATACAAAAACTTGCTCGCGGCTGTAATTAATTATAATTCTATCATAGTTTCCATCAGTAGTATCATCAGTAGTATCATCAGGAGTGCCATTATCATTTGTAGTAGCTTCTTTTATAAGAATGTATTCCGTGGTATTATCTGTAGTTTTTAATGGCAAAACAAGGTTGTCTGTATCTGTAAAAACATATTCGGGTACAGGATCTTCTAAAAGCATATCGTTCTCAACTCCAACAACTATCAAATCAAACACGTTTTTTGCAACATCTGGGTTTGAAGCATCCAGTAAATCAATAATTAATCTTGGGGTTGTGGCTGTTGCATTCGGACAAATATCGTCGCGTTCGCAGCTTATTGATAGCGCAGCTATCAATAAAATTGGAATTATTAAAACTTTAAAATACTTCATTTTTTAATTTTGTTAGAATCCTTATTTTCACAAGAACAACAATCTATTTTATATAAATGCCAATTATTGGCTTATCGGCGTTCCAAAAGTACAACATTTTCCACATGAAATGTTTGTGGAAACATATCTACAGCTTGGGTTTTTATGACTTTATAAGTCGTATCCATTAAAGCTAAATCTCTGGCTTGGGTAGCACTATTACAACTTACATAAACCACGCGTTTTGGAGCAATGTTTAATATTTGTTGTACAACATCTTTATGCATACCATCTCTTGGCGGATCGGTAATGATAACATCAGGTTGTCCATGTGTTTTAATAAAGTCATCATTAAAAACATGTTTCATATCACCAACAAAGAATTCAACGTTATTAATGTTATTTAATTGTGCGTTTTCTTTAGCTGCTGTAATAGCATCAGGGACAGACTCTACACCAATTACCTTACTGGCTTGTTTTGCAACAAATTGCGCTATGGTTCCAGTTCCTGTATATAAATCATAAACCAATTCGCTGCCTGTTAAGCCCGCAAAATCTCGTGTTATTTTATAAAGTTCAAAAGCTTGTTCTGAGTTGGTTTGATAGAACGATTTAGCGTTTATTTTAAATTTTAAACCTTCCATTTCTTCAAAAATATGGTCGGCACCTTTATAACAAATCACGTCTTGATCGTAAATGGTATCGTTTGCTTTTCCGTTAATAACGTATTGTAAAGCCGTTATCTGCGGAAAGGTTTCAGCTATAAAATCGAGTATTAATTCACGTTTAGACTTATCTTCTTTAAAAAACTGAATCATCACCATGATATCGCCTGTGCTAGATGTACGAATCATCATAGTTCTTAACAATCCGGTCTGGTTTCTAGTATTAAAAAATTCTAAATCGTTTTCAATAGCAAACTGCTTCACTGCATTTCTAATAGCATTTGAAGGATCCGCTTGTAAATGACATGTGTTTAGGTCTAAAATTTTATCCCACATGCCTGGGATATGAAATCCTAAAGCATTTCTATCTCCTAAATCTTCATCAGATTGAATTTCCTTAAGGGTTAACCAACGGCTATCACTAAAAGAAAACTCCATTTTATTTCTGTAGAAATATTGATTTTCAGCTGCTAAAATAGGCGTGACCTCAGGAAGTTCAATATGGCCAATACGTGTTAGGTTATTAGTAACTTCTTTTTGCTTGTAAAATAATTGATGCTCATAGCCCATATCTTGCCACTTGCAACCACCACAGGTTCCAAAATGTTCGCAAGCAGGTTCGGTTCTTTTGTCTGAAAGCTTATGAAACACTGTAGCTTTTCCTTCATAAAAGGCTTTACGCTTTTTAAAGGTTTGCACATCAACCACATCACCAGGTACAGCATTAGGTAGAAAAATTACTTTTCCATCTGGTGCTTTAGCTATGGTCTTGCCTTTAGCACCAGCATCAATAACTTCTACATTCTCAAAAACTTGTTTTCTTGCTTTTTTTCTAGACATGCTGCAAAAATAATAATCATGTTAAATAAACATGACTTTATTTCCATTAACTTTAGTGGAAATTCATTCTATACCAATCTAACTCTAAAATATCGCATATAATTTGTTTCTTTTTCGCCCATATTTCCTTAGAAATTAAAACCGTAGCTTAGGCTATGTTTTGATTTTATGAGTCATCTTGACAAAAAATAATTCAAATTTAAGAACACGACATTTTAGAGTTAGATTGGTATTCAATTAAAATAAAATGAACCTTTTTAGTTTTTTGTCGTCTTTAATGTAGAATGCATGTTGTAAACATAGCACCATTATGAATACGGAAGGGTTATCAACTTTAAAATGGCTAATTATAATTAGATGGCTTCATGATGCTTTAATAGAAAACGCTTTTGATACGATTGAAAACAATTTTCAAGAAGTTGATAAATTTACTAAATGGAATACTTGGGTGCGTATTTGGAGATATATTCTGAAATAATAATTATTTAGTAGTGTCCGATTAAAGAATCAAGACCGCTTCGCTGTTAGAACCAAGAACAAAGACTTGATTGTAACTAATTGATAAACAGTAATTTTTAAATTCATAACTTTCTAAAAAATAAAATTTTTCAGTAATCGCAAAAAGCAAGCCTCTCTTTTTTATAAGCCCTGAAAACTTAGGGTTCGCAAAGGTTTTCTTTAAACGAACTATTTTTAGTCGGACAACAATGATAATTGTTATATAATAGGTGGAAGAAAATATATCAGATGGCGATTTAGTTTTAGAATTCCAATCAGGGAATAAAAAAGCACTAAACCAATTGGTAAAACAATGGCACAAAACGTTTTGTGAAAAAGCCTATTGGTTGGTTAAAGATGCCGATGTCGCTAAAGATATTGCTCAAGATTCTTGGAGTGTCATCATTAAAAAAATAGATACATTAAAAAAAGCCGAAAACTTTGGTAGTTGGGCATTGCGTATTGTGTACAATAATTCAATGGACTGGATTAATAAAAATAAAAGAGCACAAAAGCATATTGAGCAAATAAAATATGAACAAGAAACAGTTGATGTTGAGCATGATTGGGATGCTAATACTGAAATAAAACTAAGGCTATTGCAAGTTTTTAAAAGATTGCCCCAACATCAACAAGTCGTCATAAAACTATTTTATACAGAAGGATATTCACTTAAAGAAATCAGTAACACTTTGAATATATCTGTTGGTACAACTAAATCGAGGCTGTTTCACGGAAGAGAAAAATTAAAACAACTTTTAAAACAATATAACTATGAAAAATAATATAGAAGATATCGACAAATTAATAAAAGAAACACTCACAGAAGAAG
This sequence comes from uncultured Algibacter sp., assembly GCF_963976535.1. Classification (NCBI taxonomy): domain Bacteria; kingdom Pseudomonadati; phylum Bacteroidota; class Flavobacteriia; order Flavobacteriales; family Flavobacteriaceae; genus Algibacter; species uncultured Algibacter sp. The sequence continues at coordinate 13,534 of NZ_CAXBLF010000021.1, forward strand.
AGTCTAAATTCTATGATGAGTTAGAGGAACAAAACGTACTTCAAATGGTATATGGTTTATTTAAGGGAAAAAATAAATGGATTATGGTTATGATGAATGTGATGACCTTAATTTTTTTCGGATTATTTATTTATTGTTTAGTGCAGTTTTTTAGTGTTGAAGCAACCAAAGATTTATTAAAATGGGGTTTAGGAGGTATTGTCTTTTTGCTTGGCGTTAGTATGTTAAAAATATTTGCTTGGATGCAAATGGATAAAAATGCTTTATTACGGGAAATCAAGCGTTTAGAGATACAGATTTCGTCTTTATCTGGAAGAATGTCTTAATAACATTTTTTCAAGAAATTAATATTTACTAGTTTTGCACCTCCTAGGGATGATTTCTCTCCCACGCTGAATTTTCGATACTTTTCGGAAGGATAAAGGTACAGAAGGAATGGTTATTTTTTAAATATCCATTTGTTTGGGTATAAACTTTTAAATTTTTTTAAAATGGCTGTTTTAGACCAATTAACTTCGCAACAAGCGATCGATTTAGAAAACAAGTATGGTGCACACAACTACCATCCGTTACCTGTAGTATTAAACAGGGGAGAAGGTGTGTATGTATGGGACGTAGAAGGTAAAAAATATTATGATTTTTTATCTGCTTATTCTGCGGTAAACCAAGGGCATTCTCATCCAAAAATAGTTAATGCCATGGTGCAACAAGCGCAAACATTAGCGTTAACTTCCAGAGCATTTCATAACGATATGCTAGGTAAATATGAGAAATTTGCTTGCGAATTTTTCGGATTTGATAAACTTTTACCAATGAATACAGGTGCAGAAGCTGTAGAAACGGCTTTGAAAATCTGCAGAAAATGGGCTTACGAAGTAAAAGGTATTGATGAAAACAAAGCAGAAATTGTTGTTTGTGAAAATAATTTCCACGGAAGAACAACAACCATTATTTCATTTTCAAACGACCCTGTAGCTCGTAAAAACTTCGGACCATATACTAATGGATTCATCAAAATTGAATATAATAATTTAAATGCTTTGGAAGACGTATTAAAAAGCAATCCAAATGTCGCTGGTTTTCTTGTAGAACCTATTCAAGGTGAAGCAGGGGTTTATGTGCCAAATGATGACTATTTGGTGAAAGCAAAAGCATTGTGCGAACAATATAATGTATTGTTTATAGCTGATGAAGTACAAACTGGTATTGCTAGAACAGGACGCTTATTAGCAACTTGTGGAAACTGTTCTTGCGAAAATAAAAATTGTTCTGATACTCCAGATGTAAAACCCGATGTTTTAATTCTTGGAAAAGCCATAAGTGGCGGTGTTTATCCTGTTTCTGCAGTTTTAGCAGATGATAGCGTTATGAATGTTATAAAACCTGGTAACCACGGAAGTACGTTTGGTGGAAACCCAGTTGCTGCTGCAGTAGCTATGGCTGCTCTTGAAGTTGTTAGAGATGAAAAGCTAGCTGAAAACGCTTTTGTTCTAGGTAATTTATTTCGAAGTGAATTAAATAAATTTATAGAAACTAGTAATATTGTAAATTTAGTTAGAGGTAAAGGCTTGCTTAACGCCATTGTTATAAATGATTCTGAAGAAAGTAATACTGCTTGGAATATTTGCATAGCCTTACGTGATAATGGCTTGCTTGCTAAACCAACCCATGGTAATATTATTCGTTTTGCACCACCGTTAGTGATGACTGAAGATCAATTATTGGACTGTGTAAATATTATAGTTAAGACGCTTAAACAATTTGAGAATTAAATAAATAATATGGAACAAAAATCGGCTTTTGAAAGCTTTGAACTAGAAGTGAGTGAAGAGATTAAAGGGTATTTAAAAGAAATATCAAAATGGTCTTATTTTTTATCTATTCTTGGGTATGTAGGAATTGGTTTAATGTTAATTTTTGGAGTATTTTTTGGAGCTATTATGAGTAATACAACCCAAGTGGGTGACGCTAACCCTTACGCAGCAATGGGCTTCTCAATGGGTTATTTTGGCCTAATTTATGTAGTATTGGCATTGGTGTATTTTTTTCCAGTTTACTATTTATTCAATTTTTCTAGAAAGATGAAAAGGGCTTTAAATACATCAAATAATGAGGATTTTAAATCGGCATTTTCAAACCTAAAGGCACATTATAAATTTATGGGAATTTTTGCCTTGGTTATAATATCTATCTATTTGTTAATTTTCATTGGAGCTATGGCTAGCGCTGCATTTTTTAGTTAATTATGATTTTATTTAAAATGAAGAATTAAAAACGGCGACCAATTGGTCGCCGTTTTTAATATAGAATAATTGTTTTTCAATTATTGGTTTTGGTATTGCTCCATTATCTCCTGAGATTTTCTCATCATTTCATCCCATCCAATGGTAGATAATTGATAAATAGTATAAACAAGATATAAAATGTTTATTACCAATATCACTAAAGCAACAGTTTTAGCTGTGTCCATAGCTTTTATACTAGAATGTTCGTAGTCTTCTGGGTTTAATTTTGCTTGCTTTAGTTTACTATATGCAATAAAAAAGGCTATCCCAGCTAATATGAATCCAAAACCGCCAAAGCAGCAGCATAAAAGACCTAAAATAGCTAAAACGTAAACAAGAGTTGGGTTGAGTTTTTGTTGTTCCATGTGTTAATTTTAATTGATTAGTTTAATAATATAACTTATAATAATTGTAGCGACTGTTAGTATTGCAAGTGCTCCAATAATTTTATTTGAATGTTTGAATTTAAAAAAAATATTGATGCCAATATATATAAAAAGAATTATTAAACTGTAAATGGCAGGGTACATTTGGAATGCTGCAACAAATTCACCTTGAAAAATTAATGTTATGGCACGCTGTAAACCACAACCCAAGCATTCAATTCCAAAGAATTTTTTGTTTAAACAAGGTAACATATAATCTTCCATATTTGAATAAGCCAATTTGTAATAAGCTAAAATAATAAAAGCTACGACGTAAGTATAGAGAAGAATTATTAATTTTTGTTACTAACCACAATTTTTTTGCTAAAAATATTACGGTCTTGCAATTCAATTTTAACAATATATATACCTGTACTTAATGATTTTGTAGAAAAGGTATATTTTCTTTTTGAAGAAGATATACGTTCACTCATCACTAATTTTCCAGAAATATCATATAAATTGAACGATTCTATTTCAAGATTCTTGGTATTCAACAACTTAAGTTGGGCTGTTCTATTGTTTTGGAAAATTTTTAAATTCTTAAAAGTTTCATCAGTATTGCTTAAAACAGTATTATTAAAAGTAATTTCAAAGCGATTGGTATATAGCCCGCTTTCAAGATTAACTTCAAAATCTTGGTTTTTCAGATTGATAAACGTATCCTTTTCAATATCATGTATGTAAATGGGTTTACTGTTTTCAAAGTTTTGTATATCTGCTATTCTTATTCTAATAGGTGAATCAGCCGCAAGCTTAATAACCACTGGAATCTTAAGCTCCTCATTAAAGGCTAATGCTTCAGCAAGATAAGCGTCATTATCTATAGTCCAATAGGCATCAGAAGTTAAAATATCACCTGTGTTTATTTTTGATTCTAGTCCATAATCAAATCCATTTGTTGCAGTGTGATGAAAAGTTTGTACCAGCTGCCTCGTGTAATTATTGTTAAAATCAATGTTCAGCCTAAAACGTTTATATTCAACTGGTGTTTTTGAAAAAATAGTTTTGTTTTTCTTGCTTTCCCCTTTTGTATCAGAAGGTCTAAAAAACTCGCTATTGGCTGCGGTTTCTTTGGTGTAAAAACGGTGAGCATTTTTTGCTCTAACCACACCATTTGCGGTACCTTCAACCATAAAACCTTGCCCTATTGGAATATAGCGTCTAGCGGTTTTGCTCCCAGCACCCGTATTACTTATATTAATTGACCCATCTCCGTTGTACGTGTTAAAAACAGCAGAAATAAATGTTTCAACGGTTCCTGCAGCATTTATAGTATAAGTTGCATAACCTCCATTGTATTCATTTATATAGTGTGAATTTGTGCTAGGATCTTGTTCCCAATAATACAATGTACCATTAATAACCGCTGCATTTTGAGTATCGTGTATATAAGCCACAGCATCCAATGCCGAAGGATATGGGTTGCCAACCAATGTAAATTGATTATTTAAAACGCTAACAGCTATGGTGCCGTTGTTGGGTTTTCCTCGAAAATCATAACGTTGTGCATCTCCAGAACCTATGGTGCCTTTCATTGTAAAACCTTCTCCAGGGTTAATTGAAGTATTGCTTTGGATATGAACCCAATCAGCGTAGTTATCAGAAGCTATAAATTTCCAAACCCAATACGGTTCTATATTTAAAGGGCTAGAGGTTCCATTATAAGTTGAGGTAGTTACAAAAGTTGCTGGAGTAGAAGTAATTAAACCCGTAACATCATTCAAAAAAGAAATTCCAAAAGGGTTATTTATGGAGTTACTTGTTTTACTTCCAATAGGTGAGCACCAATAATTATATTCATATTCACCAACATTAGCTTCTTGGTAAACACTTAATTCGCCAAGACCAGAGTTTCCTGTAGTTCCTGTGCCTTGAATGATTTGAGCTTCGTTACGCAGATATAGGCTACTAGGAGCTTCGTTTAGATTGATATCATCTTCTACGAATACAATTTCATCATTTACAAACACGTAGGCACTATTACGAACCGAAAGTTGAGAAAAACTTAGGTTACACAGAAACAATACTAAAACGATTAATTTGTTATGCATGCAATTTTGGGGCTTAAGGCGCAAATATATTAAATTTTTAATAAATAATGTATTTCAACGGTGTTAAATGTGCTTTGTCGGTATTTCAACGATTATATTAATAAATATTTAGGATTATAAAATCTAATTTTTAGCGTAATTTGCTTGCTTAACTATTGTTACTTTTTAAAATGAAATATTTAAATTATATTTTAATTATTGTTGGCGCTTTTGTAGCGATGTACGCTAAAGTTGGTGCAGACCAAAACCAATATATATTAATAGGCGGTATAGTTTTGCTAATGATAGGTATTTATAGAGTATCTAAAACGATAGCAAGTAAAACTAATGATGATATGGATAACCCAGAAAAAGAATAGCTATGAGTTATAAATTGGGGGATTATGTATTGGTTTTAGATGAGGATTTATCAGGAGTTATAAAACAGATAACTGGCAATACGATTTCTATTGAAACTGAAGATGGTTTTTTAATTGATTTTAAAAGCGACGAGTTGGTTAAGCAACAAAAAAAGCAGGATTTAAAGTCTGAACTATTTTTACATTCTGATATAAGTGATGTTGTTTCAGAAAAGGAAACTCCTAAAAGAAAGCAGCAAACTAAAAAGAAAGCCAAAGATAGATATGAGCCTACCATGGAAGTAGATTTGCATATCAATCAATTGGTGAATTCCGCAAAAGGGATGTCAAATCATGATATGCTGACCCTTCAATTAGATACTGCTAAGCGAAAATTAGATTTTGCTATTAACAAACGGATTCAAAAAATAGTATTTATACACGGTGTAGGAGAGGGCGTTTTAAAAATGGAGCTAGAATATTTATTTGGGCGTTATGATAATGTAAAGTATTACGATGCCAATTACCAAAAATATGGTTTAGGAGCTACCGAAGTTTATATTTATCAAAATGTTTCTTAAATTAAGGAAAATCTGGTGTTACTGTTCTTGTTTCAGAGGTTGAACTATCTTCTAAAACACCAAAATCAAAAACATCAACAGAAATCAATTCCAAATCAAAATCAGATATTGTAAGTGTAACCACATAGGTCTGGGTTATGGTATGTTGTCTATAAGCCGTCGCAACAGGAGCCCCTATATTTGCAACATCTTTATTTAAATAATCTGGACCAAACTCACTAACTGTAATGTCGTTTGCTGGGTTTTGGTCCTGACTATCATTTTCTTCATCTCTTGTATCAATACCATCACCATCATCATCAGTATCTAAATAATCTGGAGTACCATCTTCATCTGTATCTTGGGCATCACTTAAATCACCATCGCCATTCGGGTCTGGGTTTTCATTTCTAGTTAAAATATTATCACCATCATCATCAGCATCAATATAATCAGGTAAGCCATCACCATCTGTATCATCGTCTTCTAGGTCATCATTACCATTTCTATCTTCTAAATTGGCAGGAACATCATCATTATCATCTTCAGTTAAAACCGTTTTTAAATCTGCAGTACCGCTAGTACTTTCAATATCTTGTGTGATATTAACTTCGGAGTTTGGGATAGCGTTACAAAATAAATCACTTGGTAAAGTCGTATTGCTGTACGTGCGATAATTAAAAGGGTTTGAAGTACTTAAGGTATATGTTTTTTCAAAAACGCCTAAATCATCAACATCAAGTATGTCATTTAACGTAACATTATTTAATTTTAAAGATAATGATTCAGAGGGGTCGTTTTTAGTTTTATAAAAAACCAAATCAGTATCACCACAAACCTCAAAAGTGTCGTCAAAATCTAGTACAAAATCAATAATATCACCATCATCACAAGAATTTAAAGACAGGAAGCTTAAGGCTAAAAAAATAAAAAATAATTGACGCATTGTATTTGGGTTTTAGGCAAAAATAATGGAATTGATATTTATAACGTAGTAATACCAAATAAAGTTCAAAATAACTGACAAAATTCGTTTCTATTCCCTTATATTTCAATATAAAATAGAACCGTAACTATAGCTATGCTTATATTTTGTTTTTCATCTAAAGAAAATATAATTCAAATTTATAATCAATCATTTTAAAGTTTATTTGGTATGATTGATAATAATTTTATTTCGAGTATTTTTGAACTTTAAAGGCTGTTAATTATTAAATAGCACTCATCTTAAAAATTTATCACCAAATGAAATCAGTTTATTTTGATAATGCCGCTACTACGCCTATACGCGAAGAAGTGATTGATGTTGTTTGTGAAATTATGAAAAATAATTTTGGGAATCCTTCATCATCACATAGTTTTGGAAGATCTTCTAAGGTCTTGGTAGAAAAATCTAGAAAAACTATTGCGCGTTATTTAAATGTGTCTGCAAGTGAAATTATTTTCACTTCTGGAGGTACTGAAGCTGATAATTTAGTGTTACAAAGTGTAGTTAGAGATTTAGGTGTTAAAGAAATTATTACATCAAAAATTGAGCATCATGCTGTTTTGCATACTATAGATCAATTGGTAAAAGATTATGATATTAATGTAGAATACGTAAAGTTAGAAGATGATGGTAGTGTTAATCCTTTTCATTTAGAGAGTTTATTAGCTAATTCGACAAAAAAACAGTTGGTTACGCTAATGCATGTGAATAATGAAATAGGGAATATTCTTGATATAAAAGGAGTTGCTAGCTTATGTAAGACATACAACGCTTTGTTTCATACGGATGCTGTGCAGTCTGTTGGACATTACAAAATGGATTTGCAAGATATACAAGTTGATTTTTTAGCCGCATCTGCCCATAAATTTCATGGACCAAAAGGCGTAGGTTTTGCTTTTATTAGGAAAAACTCTGGACTAAAACCATTAATTATTGGAGGAGAGCAGGAGCGTGGTTTACGTGCAGGAACCGAATGCATTCATAACATTGTAGGTATGGAGGTTGCTTTAAAAAAGGCTTATGATAAATTAACTAAAGAATCTTTATACATAAAAGAATTGAAACAGTATTTTATTGATGGTATAAAAAAAGTTATTCCAGAAGTAAAGCTTAATGGTTGCTCTGAAAGTTTAGATACAAGTACTTATACGCTTGTTAATATTTGCTTGCCCATATCTCCAAAAAAAGCAGCAATGTTATTATTTCAACTAGATTTAAAAGGTATAGCGTGTTCTAAAGGGAGTGCGTGCCAAAGTGGAAGTTCTCAAAACTCACATGTGTTAACCGAAATTTTAAATGATAATGATTTACAAAAACCATCGATTAGGTTTTCATTTAGTGTATATAACACGAAGGAAGAGATTGATTATGTTATTGATGTTTTAAAAGAATTTATAACCTAAGTTTGTAGAATATGAGTTTCCCCTCCTTGGAGGGGATTAAGGGGTGGGTTGATAAAAAAAATCAATCTATTTGCTTATATCGAACTCTGTTTATTTGGAATAATTAAAACTTCATAGTCGTTCTAACATTAAAAACACGAGGTGTTAAAAAATCAGGAATAGCAATTTGTCTTTTACTACTAACATCCCTTACCCAAGTATTGGTAATAGAGTTTTGAATATCAAAAATATTGAATATTTCAAAACCAAATGAAAGGGCTTTAAAGGGTTTTTTCCAACCGGTATTGAATTGTTTTTTCGAATCTATTAAAACATATTGTAAACCTAAATCTGCACGTTTGTATGACGGTAGTCTGTTCTGAAATTCATAAGGGTCAGCGTAACTAGGTGAACCTCCTGGTAGTCCTGTATTAAAAACCAAGTTTAAGTACATTTTTAAATTTGGCATATTCGGTACATAGTCTTGAAATAACGCTGCGAATTTTAAACGCTGGTCTGTAGGGCGAGAAATATAACCTCTGTTATTAATATTTTCTTCGGTTTTTAAATACCCAAAACTAAACCAAGATTCTGTCCCTGGTACAAACTCACCATTTAAGCGCATGTCTAACCCATAAGCATAAGCTTTGGCACTATTATTAGCTCTATAACGAATACGAACATTCTCAAGTGTGTACGGGTTAACATCTGATAAGTTTTTATAATATACTTCAGAAGTTAGCTTAAAAGGTCTGTTCCACATTTTGAAACTATAATCGTTTCCTAAAACCAAGTGAAATGATTTTTGAGCTTTTACATCGGGTTGAATGACGCCATTGGCATCTCGAAGTTCTCTGTAAAAAGGCGGTTGATAATATAAACCTCCTGCAATTCTAAAAAGCATTTCTTTTTTCCAATAGGGTTTTATAGCAAACTGAGCACGCGGGCTAAATACCGTTTGATTGGATGATGAAATGCCATCACCACTAACAGACCAGCTATGAGCACGAACTCCTGCATTATACCAAACATCGCTAGTTCCTAAAGTGCTTCGCTTACTCCATTGTCCATAGGCCTGCAATCGGTTTATTTGTGTATTGTTAGTAGCTCTAACGTTTTGAAAAGGTTCTAAAGGACCAGAGAAAGATTCATAAGGTTGATTATTAGGAAATGTTCTTGGAGGTCTTACTGAAAAACCTGCCGAATCAATAACTTCCCATTCAATCACACGGTCTCTAATATCTTCATTTGTGTATTTTACAGACCACTCAAATCTATTGTCATTAACTTTAAAATCGCCTTTATGTTCTATATTGGTAATAAGTGCGTCCAAATCATTTCTTCCGTGGTTAAGTTGACTACCAATCCCTTGGCTAAATTCAACTTCGCCTAAATTTTCATCTCCAATATTGCTATTAACTTCACCTAATCGATACCGAGCTAAAATATCAAAGTACTCTTCTTCCGTGGTGTGATATGTTGAAGCAATTAAATGGAGCGTTAAATCATCATTTACAAAATAAGAGCCTTTAAATGCACCAAAAAGCGTTTGGTATCTGTCTTTTTCTTGCCCATCATAAAATACCAATAATGCCACAGGATCGCTTAATGTTCCAAAATTAGTTTGACGCGTTTGTGGCTCAAAATTGTATTTATTTATTGACGCACTTCCTAAAAAACTTAAATGAAATTTATTAGAAAACCTATAGGTAAAATACCCTTGGGCATCAGCAAATGTTGGTCTGAAGTTAGTTTCGGTTTCCTTAGCATTCACTAGAAGGCTATTATCACGATAACGAAGCCCAACAATACCGGAAAACTTAGAATCTTTACTTATGTTTTCAACAGAAAGACTTCCACCTAGTAAACTTAAATCAGCATTAACTTCAAATTGATAAGGATTTTTATAGGTAATATCTAAAACTGATGATAATTTATCGCCATATTTAGCTTGAAAACCACCAGCAGAAAAATCTACATTTTGCACCAAGTCCGTATTTACAAAACTTAAACCTTCTTGTTGACCTGAACGCACCAGAAACGGACGATACACTTCTATACCGTTTACATAAACTAAATTTTCATCATAATTTCCGCCACGAACAGAATATTGTGTGCTTAACTCATTATTATTACTAACTCCAGGCAAAGTTAAAAGTAAATTTTCAACACCAGCATTAGCTCCAGGTATTTTTCTAATAACATCTGGTTTTATGGTTACAATACCTTCAACTTCTTTTCGCCTATTACTATTAACAATAACCGTTGCTATTTGTTCAACAGAAGTACTCATTACTGGATTGAATTCAAACGCTTCCCCATTTTTTAAATTAAAAGTACTCACCACTTTTTTATGAGAAAGGTGGGTGAATTCTATAGTCATATCTTTGTTTGCAGGAATTGTAATGATATAAAATCCGTTTGCATTCGATTCTGTTCCGTTAGCTTCAGTTTTTATGCTTACTTTCTCAAGAGGTTGATTGTTTTCATCTAGAATAATCCCTTTAATAGTAGCATTTTGAGCAAAACTAAAAGTTAGTACTAAAAAAAATAAAATAGTGGTTAGTAGTTGTTTTTTATTCAAAAGTGTAAAAAGTTTATTTTCTATAAAATAACGTTTCAAAAGTAGAATTATTTCCAACATTATCGGTAACAATTACTTTTAAATTGTTTTTAGTATCTGTTATAACGCCATCATTAAAATCGTGAGTTAGTGTTTTTGTTTTGTAATCGTACTCCATTAAAATCCATTTTCCATTTATTGTAGCTCGGTAATTTGATATTCCTGAACCTTCATCATCAATTTTAACTTTTAAAAACCTGTACTTACTTAGCCATTGCTTGCTCTTAAAGTTTACAGCAGAAACAGTTGGTTTTAAACTATCCATAGCAAGTGCATAAGTGCCTAATTTTTTTGTGCTAGCTATTAATAAATGGTTTTTCCTTTTGGTGTATGTGTAAGACATGTAATCTTTATAACCAACTAATCTTGCAATGTAGAGTTTGTTTTTGTCTTCGTTTGAATATTTGCTTACGTCATAAGTTATGGTGAAATTCTTTTTAGCAGCCTTCACATCTTTATGAAGTTTGAGCGTGTCATTTTTCACTTCGAAATCTAAATAGAAATCATCGTAAAACGTGTCTTTGTAAAAATCAACAGAAACAACACCTTCTTTTAAATTTGTAGTTTGATTAGCTTTAATAAAATATGGCGTAACTTTTTCTTCCTTAGGTTTTACTATATTATTTTTCACTCCTTTTATGTGTATAGTAACCCAAGATTCATTGTTTTTATAATCAGCAACTCTTATTTTGTAGATAGAGTAGGTACTATCTTCAATTTTAATAACACCGTCATTTAGTGTAGATTTAAAAAGACTTAAAGGGTTGTTTTTTCTAAATAATTTTTGAATACGCTGTTTTTTTGTAGAAAAGTGTTCGTAATCAATGAGCTGATTAATGTGTTTTGTTTCATCAAACGAAAAGCGATTAAAATCAATTTCAAAATTTTTACTACCATTAATAATGGTTTGTATGTTATAAACACCGTTTGAGTTTGCTGCTAAATCTTGCCTGTCGTAGGTGTCAATGGCAAAACCTATGTTTCCTATGGCTTGAATACTTTCAACAGAATAATCGCCGTTTTTTAAAGGTGTTAATCTTAGTTTTTGTTTTGTGTTTGATGCGTTTATAAATGAATTTTGACCCAAAGGGTAAGCGTAAACAGATTTTATTACCGGATTGCTAGTGTCTTTTGTGTGAATCCCAAAAAGCATCGGGTTCATTGGGCGTTCTTGTTTGTCTCTAATTTCAAAATGCAAATGAGGGCCACCAGAACCACCTGAATTCCCACTGTAAGCTACAAGGGTGTCCTTTAGAATTGGTAAATCTTCCGCTTTAGGAAACAACTCAATTTCATAAGATTCTTTTTGATACTGACGTTCTTTTACATACGCTTCAATAACTGGCGAAAATTTTTGGAGATGCGCGTAAACTGTAGTATATCCGTTAGGGTGAGTTATATATAATGCTTTCCCATAACCGTAATGCGCTACTTTTATTCTACTTACAAAACCACGTGCTGAAGCTTTTACCTTTAAGCCTGTACGATGTTGGGTTTTTATGTCTAATCCTGAGTGAAAATGATTAGAGCGTAACTCAGCAAAAGTGCCTGATAATATCAAGGGTATGTCAAGAGGCTTACTAAAATAATCCTGTGGATAATTATTTTGAGCATCTAAAAAACAGGAAAAAACTAGAAAGAGGGACAGTATATATCGCATAAATGTGTTTTATACCAAATAAGCTTCAAAATAACTGATTGAATTCGGTTCTATTTCATTTAAAGAAAAGATAACTCCAATTTACTGTTAATCATTGTAAAATTCATTTGGTATTGTGGCTAAATTATTAATTTGCTATGAAAACACAAAGAATAAAACAAAAATCAAGCCATCTTAGTGAAACTCTATTTTGAAAAGCCCTAGGGCGAATTCAAAATAGTTAGTTGAACTCATCCCGAATTTATTTCGGGATCTTTAGTTTAATTACTGAGAGTTGGATGTCTAAAAATGCCTATTCAATGCTATTTGTTTAGTACATTTTTAATAAAATTCGGTCTATGGCAAAGTAACTTGATGTTTTGGTGTGACCTTTATTTTGGCGGATTTACCTGCGTTAGGGATTGAAGTGGATAGCCCACAGCGGAGGTACGGAGCGAGGACTTGTAACGGAAAGCCCGACCCCTTGTGGGTAACGCCCAAATAATTATATGTTGAACTTAATTTAATTAAAATTTTATGAGAAAACAATTGTAATTTATAGCTAGGTATGTTAACTTTGTGAGATAAGTATTGAATTTTGTAAATGAGTAATATTGAAGATATTGTAGATTCATTAGAAAACAAGATTAGTAAAGTATTACACAAACTAGAGCTTTTAAAACTTGCTAATTTGAAATTAAATGAAGAATTAGATGTTTCAAAGCAAGAAAATTTAACCCAGCAAAAGCGTATTGCAAGTTGGGAAGAAAAGTATGAAGCTCTTAAAATGGCAAATACAATACTTGGTAGTGACGATAATAAAAGAGAGACGAAGCTTAAAATAAACGCATTAATTAGAGATATTGATCATTGTATTGCTCAACTCGCTGATTAAAGCTAATTAAACTCAATGTCAGAAAAGCTTAAAATAAAGCTGTCTATAGCTAATCGAGTGTATCCTTTAACAATTGAGTCAAGTCAAGAAGAAGGATTGCGAAAAGCAGCTAAAAATATTGAGGCTATGATTAAACAGTTTGAGCAAAGTTATTCTGTTCGAGATAAGCAAGATGTACTGGCCATGTGCGCTTTACAATTTGCATCTCAGGTAGAACAGAAGTCTATTGATAAAGCAAATGTAAGTGAGCATGTAGAAGAAAAGCTAAATGCTTTAAACGAATTGTTGCATTCACATTTAGTCTCTTAACGTTCTTTAAAATAAATAAAAAGTTACTGCCTACATTGGTTATTTTTTTTGATAAACTCAACGTTAATTCTTTAAAAAGGGTGAGTTTAAGTTGTAAAAGCATGCTGCTAGTGCTGAATTTATTTTTAGTATCTCGAGCAGACCCTTGATCAGCTTGTTAGCCCTAAACTTGTTTTTAAGGAGTTTATACAAAACTTTATACTGGTGTAGGCTTTTTTATATACTAATTTGACTATCAAATAACATATTCAAACTAGTTTTTTATACACAAATCAACTAAATTAAAGATGGATAACTCAATTATATTTGCAGTAGGCGGTGTTGTATTAGGGCTAATAATAGGCTTTATAATATCAAAAACATTAGGAAAAAATAATGCTTCTAAGCTTGTAAAAGAAGCTCAAAAAGATGCCACTTTAATACTTAAAGAAGCAAAAATAGAAGGCGAGACTCTTAAAAAAGATAAGATGCTTCAAGCTAAAGAAAAGTTTATAGAGCTTAAGGCAGAGCATGAAAAAGTGATTTTATCTCGTGATAAAAAAATGGCCGAAGCTGAAAAACGCACCCGAGATAAAGAATCTCAAATTTCTAGTGAAGTATCTAAAGGTAAAAAACTTAACGAAAGTCTTGAGAGTAAAATTAAAAATTACGATCACAGACTTGACTTACTTGAAAAGAAACAAGAAGAGGTTGATAAGGTTCATAAAAGGCAAGTACAACAATTAGAAGTTATATCTAGTCTTTCTGCGGAAGAAGCTAAAGAACAATTGGTTGATTCTTTAAAAGGAGAAGCAAAGAATGATGCGATGGCATACATTCAAAGTGCTGCGGAAGAAGCCAAATTAACTGCTGAACAAGACGCTAAGAAAATAATTATAAATACTATTCAACGTATCGGTACAGAAGAAGCTGTAGATAATTGTGTGTCTGTGTTTAATATAGAATCTGATGATGTAAAAGGTCGTATTATTGGTCGTGAAGGACGAAACATTAGAGCAATAGAAGCTGCAACAGGTGTTGAGATTATTGTAGACGATACACCAGAAGCTATTATTTTATCTTGTTTTGATTCTGTACGAAGAGAAGTAGCACGTTTATCATTGCATAAATTGGTTACTGATGGTAGAATTCACCCGGCGCGTATTGAAGAGATCGTTAAGAAAACTCAAAAGCAAATTGAACAAGAAATAATTGAAGTTGGTAAGCGTACCGTTATAGATTTAGGAATTCATAATTTAAATCCTGAACTCATTAAAATGGTAGGTAGAATGAAATACCGTTCGTCTTACGGACAAAACTTATTGCAACACTCGCGTGAAGTAGCTAAACTTTGTGGTGTTATGGCAGCAGAATTAGGTTTAAACCCTAAGATTGCGAAACGTGCTGGTTTACTTCATGATATTGGAAAGGTGCCAGATGCTGAGGCAGATATGGAAACGCCACACGCTATTTTAGGGATGCAATGGGCAGAGAAGTACGGTGAAAATGCTGAGGTGTGTAATGCTATTGGAGCGCATCATGATGAAATAGAAATGAAAACGTTATTAGCACCAGTTATTCAAGTTTGTGATGCTATTTCTGGAGCGAGACCAGGCGCTAGACGTCAGGTTTTAGATAGTTATATTCAACGATTAAAAGATTTAGAAGATATTGCGTTCGGTTTTAACGGTGTTAAAAAAGCTTATGCTATTCAAGCAGGTAGAGAATTGAGAGTCATTGTTGAAAGTGAAAAAGTAGATGATCAAAAAGCAGCAGATTTATCATTCAGTATCTCACAAAAAGTACAAACAGATATGACGTATCCCGGACAGGTTAAAGTGACTGTTATTAGAGAAACTAGAGCGGTTAATATTGCTAAGTAGTGTCTGGACGGAAACACAGCAAAATTAAATTTGTTTCTTTTTGCGCCCTTTCAGTTTATTTTTAATCGCTTGATACTAAGGCATCAACTCATAAAAACTAAACAAAAATGACATCAAAAATAATTCAAATTATAAAAATCGTCTGTTTCCGTCCAGACACTAAGTAGAAAAGGTTTGTTTATAAACGTCCAACAGAATTGTATTAACGAAGAACGATTAACGATTTTTGATTGCTGAACACACTGCCGACTGAATACTGCATACTGCCGACTTATTTCCTAGGATGGTATTTCTCAACAACCTTGGTTAAATGACTTTTATCCAGATGCACGTAGATTTCGGTAGTTGTAATACTTTCATGTCCAAGCATGAGTTGAATAGAACGTAAATCAGCATTATTTTGTAATAAGTGTGTTGCAAATGAGTGTCTAAAAGTGTGAGGCGATATGTTTTTTTTAAGTCCTATTTTTTCGGCAAGTTGTTTTATAATAGTAAAAATCATGGCTCTAGTAAGTTGTTTTCCATTATGATTTAAGAATAATGTGTCTTCAAAACTAGGTTTTATTTTGATGCAATTCCGAACTTCATTTCTATAAATATTGATGTATACCTGTGTCATATCAACTATGGGTACAAAACGTTGTTTATCACCTTTTCCAGTTACTTTTATAAAACCTTCATCAAAAAACAAATCTGAGATTTTTAGATTGATGAGTTCGCTAACTCGTAACCCGCAGCCATATAGGGTTTCCAAAATTGCTTTATTGCGTTGTCCAATATTTACATTATTATATACTTGAGATAAATCGATAGCGTTTATCAGTCTATCAATTTCTTTCTCTGATAATGTGTCAGGAAGTTTTCTGCCTATTTTAGGAGATTCTATTAGTTCTAATGGGTTATCTTTTCTATAATCTTCAAATACTAAATAACTAAAAAAACTACGTAAACCAGATATCAATCTGGATTGAGATCTTGCGTTTACCTGTTTTGCAACGTCGTAAATAAATTGCTGCATAGCCTCAGAGTTTATATTTAAAGGAGAATGATTTATGTTGTTAGTTTCAATAAAACTTATGAGCTTTTTTACATCAAGCGCATAATTATCAATAGAATTTTTAGATAATCCTCGTTCTATCTTTAAATATAGTTGATAGTCTTTTAATGCGTTTTGCCATTTCATAGTTGTAAATTTAACTAAATTACAAGAATAAGAAGTGATTTGTATGCATGCAATTCTGTGTATATTATTTTAAAATTATGATTTTTAAAGGGAGAGTAGATTTGCTCTCCTTTTTTTATACATTTACGATATGAAAAAACTAATCATCATTAACGGACCGAACTTAAACCTATTAGGAAAAAGAGAACCTAATATTTACGGAAGTTTATCTTTTACAGACTTTTTGGAAGAAGTAAAAGAAAAATATCCTAAAGTCAATATAGATTATTTTCAATCGAATATAGAAGGTGAGTTGATTGACAAACTTCAAGAAGTAGGGTTTAGTTATGATGGTATCATTTTAAATGCTGCAGCTTACACGCATACTTCTGTAGGTATTGGTGATGCTATTAAAGCTATTGAAACACCTGTTGTAGAAGTTCATATTTCTAACACGTTTAATAGAGAAGAATTTAGGCATCAGTCTTTTATATCTCCAAACGCCAAAGGTGTTATTCTTGGTTTTGGTTTGCAGAGTTATGAGTTGGCTATTCAAAGTTTTTAATCCTCAACTAGCCTCCCCAAAGGGAGGAATACTCACTCAAATAATATGAAAAACAGTGTGTTTCTATTAGTATTTTTTATTTTCTGGTTGTCTTCTGAAGGGCAAACAAATAGTAATTTAGGTATAAAGGGTGGTTTGAATTTTACCTTTTTTAAGGTGAGTGAATCAAGTTTTGGTTTTAATCAAGATGCTGAGGTTGGATATTATGGAGGGCTCTTTGTAGATTTTGAAATTGATGAAGTCCTTTCAATCCAACCCGAAGTTTTATATATCGGTTTAAAAGATTTTCAATTTATAAATGCTCCTATTTATGTGAAATATGAAATGGCTAATAATTTAGATGTTATGATTGGACCAAGTATTAATTATTTTTTCGACTTTTTCACAAATAAGCTTAAAATACGTGCTGATCTAAGTACTGCATATAATATTACATCAGCCTTTGATGTTCATCTTAAATATACCATAGGTTTTCAAGAAATAACACCTAATGGATTATTTATGGGGCTAGGATATAAGTTCTGAAAAAAATGCGATTCAATTCCGATAGCTTTCGGATGAATCGCATTTTTTGTAAACTATTTTTTCCATCCGAGTAAAAGTCCCTCCCCTTTGGGGAGGTTAGGTGAGGCCGTAGGTTTTAGAAGGGGTTTCTTTTTACAAATGGATTACCTCATCATAAGCATCAGCTACAGCTTCCATAACCGCTTCACTCATAGTTGGGTGAGGGTGAATTGTTTTTAATACTTCGTGTCCTGTCGTTTCAAGTTTTCTACCCAAAACGGCTTCAGCAATCATATCTGTAACGCCAGCACCAACCATATGGCAACCTAACCATTCACCATATTTGGCATCAAAAATAACTTTTACAAAGCCATCTTTATTTCCACTAGCACTAGCTTTACCAGATGCTGAGAATGGAAATTTACCAACTTTAATATCTAAACCTTTATCTTTTGCTTGCTTTTCTGTTAAACCAACAGATGCAATTTCTGGAGAACAATATGTACAACCAGGAATATTTCCATAGTCAATAGGTTCAACATGAAGTCCTGCAAGTTTTTCAACACATAGAATCCCTTCCGCGGAAGCAACGTGTGCTAAAGCTTGCCCAGGTGTAACATCTCCTATAGCGCAATAACCAGGTATGTTGGTTTGGTAAAAATCATTTACAATAATTTTATCTCTATCAACTACAATACCTACATCTTCAAGTCCTATATTCTCAATATTAGATTTAATACCAACAGCGCTTAAAATAATATCGGCTTCAAGAACTTCTTCTCCTTTTTTAGTTTTTACTGTGGCCTTAACTCCCTTTCCAGAAGTGTCAACAGAGGTTACTTCAGCAGAAGTCATAATATTAATTCCAGTCTTTTTAAAAGAACGTTCTAATTGTTTTGATACATCTTCATCTTCAACAGGCACAATATTTGGTAAATATTCAACAATAGTAACTTCGGTTCCCATTGAATTATAGAAATAAGCAAACTCAACACCAATAGCGCCAGAACCAACCACAATCATTTTCTTAGGTTGTTTCTTTAAAGTCATGGCTTGTCTGTAGCCAATTACTTTTTCTCCATCTTGTGGTAAACTTGGTAACTCGCGAGTGCGCGCTCCTGTAGCAATAATAATATTGTCGGCACTATATTCAGTTCCATCAACATCGACCTTTTTTCCAGGTTTTATCTTTCCGTAACCATTAATTACGTCAATTTTATTCTTCTTCATTAAAAACTGAACCCCTTTGCTCATGCCATCTGCAACACCACGACTACGTTTTACAACAGCTTCAAAATCTTTGTCAAAATCTTTTACCGATAAGCCATAATCATCTGCATGTTTAAGATATTCAAATACTTGAGCAGATTTTAATAAGGCTTTAGTTGGAATACAACCCCAATTTAAGCATACGCCACCAAGACTTTCTTTTTCAACAATAGCGGTTTTAAAACCTAATTGTGATGCTCTAATAGCTGTTACATAACCACCAGGACCACTTCCAAGAACAATAATATCGTATTTACTCATTTGTTAAAGTTTAAGTTGCGAATTTACAAAATCGAATTTGAATAAAGAATTTAGAACTTATAAATTTGCGTCTTTATACTACCTTTGTTTCGCAAGTTTAGTGAAACTTTATTTTGAAAAGTCAAAAGGACGAATTCAAAATAGTTAGTTGAACAAATCCCGAATCTATTTCGGGATATTTGATTTAACCTCTAAACTGTTAAAAAAGTTTTCAAAAGACGAAGGCTGCTTAGGTTTAATAACTTTTATTTATGAATATACCTAGAATTAGTTTCCCCAGAATTGTAATTATTGGGGGTGGTTTTGCTGGAGTTGCCTTAGCAAAAAAATTATCGAACTGCGACGTACAAGTTGTACTTTTAGATAAGAATAATTATCACACATTTCAACCATTGTTATATCAAGTATCAACTGGTGGGTTAGAGCCAGATTCTATTGCATATCCGATAAGAAAAATTTTAAAAAACTTTCCTAATTTCTATTTTAGGTTAGCAGATGTTGAAGCCATAGATACAGATAAAAACAAGGTAAAAACAAATATTGGAAATTTAAAATTCGACTATTTAGTTGTAGCTTCAGGTTCTATAACAAACTTTTTTGGGAATACAGAAGTTGAAAAGCATAGTATGGCAATGAAAACCATACCACAGTCCTTAAACTTAAGAAGTTTAATTCTTGAAAATTTTGAGGAAGCTTTATTGACCTCAAATTTAAATGAACGAAATGCTTTAATGAATTTTGTTATTGTTGGAGGTGGGCCAACAGGCGTAGAGCTTGCTGGGGCTTTAGCAGAAATAAAAAAAGGAATTCTCCCTAAAGATTATCCAGATTTAGATACGCGTTTAGCCCAAATTCACATTGTACAATCTAATGAGTGTATATTAAAAGGAATGAGTGAAAAGGCTTCGGCAAAAGCAGAAGATTTCCTTGAAAAGCTAGGTGTAAACATTTGGAAAAACGTTCGAGTTACAAACTACGACGGAAAAACAGTAACCACCAACACCGATTTAACTTTTGAAACGGCAACCTTAGTATGGGCTGCAGGTGTGAAGGGCGCAACTATTAAAGGTTTAGACGCCGAAGAGTTCGTGACGCGTGGAAACAGAATATTAGTAAACGAATTCAACCAAGTAAAAGGCTTCAAACATATTTTTGCTATTGGTGATATTGCGTATATGGCTTCAGATGAATTCCCTAATGGCTTTCCAATGATGGCCCAACCTGCCATACAACAAGGTAATCAACTTGGAGATAATATTTTAAAACTCATCGAAGAAAAACAAATGAAACCATTTGTTTATAAAGACAAAGGCGCTATGGCTACCATAGGGAGAAACAAAGCGGTTGTAGATTTGAAAAATTATAAATTTCAAGGTGTTTTCGCATGGTATGTTTGGATGTTTGTGCATCTTTTTTTTCTAATAGGTTTTAGAAACAGAATGGTTGTTTTTGTAAATTGGGTATATAATTATGTGCGTTTTGATCGAGAAGCTCGATTAATAATTAGACCTTTTAAGAAAAGACTTAAAAGGTAATTAGTACAATAATTTATTGGTCATCAATAAAAAAAAACGGACAGTGATTTTCTGTTTTTCAGATATTTTAGTTAAATTCAAAGCTATTAACCAACTAAAATATTTTTAAAAATGAAAAAACATGTCATTATCGCCATGATGCTTTTCACATGCATCATGTTTTCCCAAACAAAAAAAAATGGAACCGTTTACAATGAGCATCCAGCTATTGTTGC
This sequence comes from uncultured Algibacter sp., assembly GCF_963976535.1. Lineage (NCBI taxonomy): Bacteria > Pseudomonadati > Bacteroidota > Flavobacteriia > Flavobacteriales > Flavobacteriaceae > Algibacter > uncultured Algibacter sp. The sequence continues at coordinate 34,405 of NZ_CAXBLF010000021.1, forward strand.
AGTTGAAGCCATGATGCAAGCTTATTTTGCTGGAGATGCAGATAAAGTTGCCAGTTATTTAACCGATGATTTTAAATCTTATCAAGGCACCAGTATTAATAAGGATGCGAAAGGAAGGGACAAGGAGTGGTTTGTTGGTAGTGTTAAATGGGTTAAAGAAAATTGGTCTTATACTACTTATGCCAGAACTTCTGGTGCTTATCCTGATGCTATTGAGTATAAAGGTGATACGGGAGTGTGGGTACAAACATGGGATCACTTGAAAACTCTTGATAATAAAACAGGTGTTAAATTAGATATGCCAATACATCGTCTTTATCAAATGACAGATGATAATAAAATTAAAGTCATGATCACTTATGATAATGATTTACCATGGGCAGAAAGAAGAAGAAGTTTTGCGGCTAGAACAAATGGTACAATTTATAATAACCATGACAATATTAATACGGTTAGATTAATGATGGGAGCATTGGAAAATGGTGATGCTGATAAAGGGTTTAGCTATTTTACTGAAGATGCGACCTTTACTAATTTAGATATGGCCGATGGAGAAAGTGCTACTTTAGCTGAAGAAAAAGAAGGGTTTTTGGGAATGATTAAAAATTGGACTATTGAAAGTATTGATGTTAATGGATATCCGGACTATTTGGAATATGAGCTAGGAAATGCTAAAGTTGCACAGTCTTGGTGGACCGTTAGAATGACTAGAAAATCTGATGGTAAAAAAGTAAAATTACCATTAATGTTGACTCATAATTTTAATGATGACGGTAAAATAACTCATGAATCTGGGTATTATACATTACAAGTCTTGAAAGCAAAATAAATTTTAAGATTTATAAAACCAACCCTTCAAATTAAGTTTTGAAGGGTTTATGCTTTTAACAAATTTACAAATCGTCAGTAAAATGTCGGCGTCCTTTGTCTTTACTAAATTTATCTTGGTTGTATTTTGATGAATCCCCTTTAGGAATAGATAACGATTTCCAATTTTCGCCTTTTAAAAGTTTTCCTAGAAATACTATTTGCCCAATGTGGTAGGCGTAGTGTGCCAATTGTCTGTTAATAGCTTCGGTAACTGTGTGTCCGCCATTTCTAATATAAATAATGTTTTCTAAATCTTCAGGTTTCAAAGGTTTAATAGCTTTAAATAAGCAAAACCAACCACTTTCCCAAGCAGCAATAACGGCTTCTTTAGAATTGAAATTACTAATAAATTCGTCATCTCTAATTCGCCATTCCTTTTCGCCATCTTCAGTTAAAAAGTTTGTCCATCTACTTAGCATATTACCAGCTATATGTTTAACAATTATTGAAATACTGTTTGAATTCTCATCACTTTGCCAAAGCATCTCATCAAAACTGAGTTGGTCAAAAGTTTTATCGCCTAAGCTTTTGTAGAATTTAAATTGTTTGATGATGCTTGTTAAATAACTTTCCATGTAACAGTTGTAATTTTATTCGTTTGGAATAAATTTAAGAGAAACCCCATTTACACAATGACGCATACCAGTAGTGTTTTTTGGACCATCATTAAAAACATGTCCTAGGTGTCCTCCACAAGTGGCGCAATGCTCTTCTGTTCTAGTGTAACCTAAATCGTTATCTGTAGAAAAATCCACATTACCTGATATTTCTCTATCAAAACTTGGCCAACCTGTACCAGAATCAAATTTATATTCGCTTTTAAATAGAGGCGTGTCACAGCCTTTACAAACATAAATACCAGCTTTGTAGTTTTTATTAAACGGGCTTGTAAATGAGCGTTCGGTGCCAGCCTGTCTTAAAACATAAAACTCTTTAGCTGTTAACTGCGCTTTCCATTCAGCTTCAGTTTTTGAGACCTCATAGGTTTTAGTAGTCTCCTTTGATTTTTTTTGTGCTAAAGTATTGCAGTTAAAAAATAGTGTTAAGGCAAAAGCTATCAATATTTTATTCATAAGTATCCGTTTTTTTAATTTTTAAGTCGGTATGTTCCATAAAACATAACAATCATTATATTGTAAGACAAATAAAATACAGATTAAGTTCATTTTAATGTTTTTTATTTTAGATAATATGTGACAAATAAATACCTTTAGTGTCTAAGGATTAAAGGTACAGTTTTTGTATTTTTAAGAATTAGATAAAACCTTAGAAAGATGAAGATAAAAAAAACAATTTTTTTAATAGCCATTGTAGCTCTTGTTTTAGCATGTGCTACTAATCCTTTTACAGGAAAGAAAACCATGGCTTTAGTTCCAAATTCTCAATTATTCCCTACGGCATTTGCTCAATATAGTCAGTTCCTCAACGAAAATAAAATAATTACAGGAACTAAAGATTCTGAGATGATAACCAGAGTGGGGCAACGCATAGCAGTTGCTTCTGAAAGATGGTTAAATGCTAATGGGTATCAAGCTTATTTAAAAGATTACAAATGGGAGTATAACTTAGTTGATGATAAAACCGTTAATGCTTGGGCTATGCCAGGAGGTAAAATTGTGTTTTATACAGGTATTTTACCAATTGCTCAAAGTGAAGCGGGGGTAGCTGCTATTATGGGGCACGAGGTAGCTCATGCTTTAGCTAACCACGGCCAGCAACGTATGAGTGCGGGTATGTTACAGCAATTTGGGGCAGTAGCAGGTAATATTGCTATTAAAGATGAAAAATCAAGAAATGCTTTTAATCAGTATTACGGTATAGGATCTCAAGTTGGTATTATGCTACCTTTTAGTAGAGCTCATGAAACTGAATCTGATCAAATAGGAATTTATTTAATGGCAATAGCAGGTTATAATCCAGAAGAAGCAGCTGAATTATGGAAGCGTATGAATGCAAATAGCGGAGGGAAAGCGCCACCAGAATTTATGAGTACACATCCATCAAACGATACAAGAATTGCGAATCTTACAAAATGGGCACCAAAAGCCAAGGCAGAAGCTAAAAAGTTTGGAGTTACAACATTTAAGAATTAAAAACGGTACATAAATGAAAATATTGATTATTTTCGGAGCTGCTCATAAAAGGGCAGCTTTTTTATTAAAACATTAAATTACCTTTTCTTGTTTTAATAGTCCCAACTGAGGTTGGAGTCTCATAAATTATATGATAAAAGCGTATTAATTATAGCTAAACATATTAAATGAATCAACTTAAAAAAGGAAGCAAAAAACTTCTTAATGCTTGGGCTTTTTACGATTGGGCAAACTCTGTATATACACTTACCATAGCATCGTCTATATTCCCAATATTTTATTCAGCTTTATTTTTTAAGAGTACCTCACAAATAAAAACAGTTTGGGCTTTTGGGTTTGAGTTTAAGAGTACAGCTCTAATTACTTTTGTAACCGCATTTACATTTTTAGTAGTTGCTTTTACATCACCAATCCTTTCTGGTATTGCCGATTATGTTGGAAATAAAAAGAGTTTTTTAAAATTTTTCTGTTATGTAGGAAGTGCTGGCTGTATTGGTTTATACTGGTTCGATATTGCGCCAGAGAAAATACATTTAAGTTTGCTGTTTTATTTTATGGGTTTGATTGGATATTGGGGGAGCTTGGTGTTTTACAATTCTTATTTACCAGATATCGCTTTTCCCGAACAACAAGATAGTATAAGTGCTAAAGGATTTTCATTAGGCTATTTAGGGAGTGTGCTTTTACTCATTTTTAACTTATTAATGGTGATGTATCCACAGTTATTTGGGTTCGATCTGAGTATATCTAATTCTATAATGGAAAATGGTTCAGAAGCTGAAATTAATGAGGCATTGAAAGCAGTGAAAGATGCTGCATCTTTTGAAGCTATGAAAATATCATTCATCACCGTTGGTGTTTGGTGGGGTTTGTTTAGTCAATATTCATTTTATTTTTTACCTAAAGGGGTGTCTTCTGGTCATAAAGTCACAAAAGCTGTTGTTTTTAATGGATTAAGAGAATTGCGCCTAGTTTGGAATCAATTAAAATTGAACTTAAGGTTAAAACGTTATTTGTATGCTTTTTTTGTGTTTAGTATGGCGGTTCAAACTATTATGTTGGTGGCGGTATATTTTGGCGAAGAAGAAATTTCATGGGGAGGTGAAAGTGAAAAAACAATAGGATTAATAGCAAGTATTTTGGTTATTCAATTGGTAGCTATATTAGGCGCGTTTTTAACAGCTAGAGCATCTTCAAAATTTGGAAATATTAAAACGCTAATTGTTGTTAATTTTATTTGGATGGCATTGTGTTTTTACGCTTATTTCATGAAAACACCTATGCAATTTTATATTGCTGCTGGATTTGTTGGTTTGGTAATGGGAGGAGTGCAATCTTTAGCGCGTTCTACATATTCAAAATTTTTACCAGAGACAGAAGACACCACTTCTTATTTCAGTTTTTATGATGTGGCAGAAAAAATAGGGATTGTTATTGGTATGGTTATTTTCGCATTTATAGATCAAATTACTGGCAGCATGCGTAATGGTATTTTATTCTTGTTTGTTTTCTTTTTATTCGGGATAGTGTTATTGTATAGAGTTCCAAAGTATAGTGTTCCAAAAGAAAAGTTAGAAGAATAATTAATATTAAAGTGGTCTGTTAATCTGATGTAGGATAGCTTTTTTTTGACTGTTATTTGCTGTATTGATCAATTTATTTGTTACAGTTTTTCAAAAAAAATCCTACTTCATAATCAAAGTAGGATTTTTATTAGTGTTAAAATTTGCTAGACTTAAGACTCTGTAGGCTTTTCAGCTTTTTCAATACTAATGTTTAATTCATCAGTTTTGGTATCTAAGTCTATTTTAATATGATCACCATCTTGTAGATGTGATGCTACAATCTCTTCTGCTAGAGCATCTTCAACATATTTTTGAATGGCCCTTTTAAGAGGTCTAGCCCCATATTGTTTATCAAAACCTTTTTCTGCTATATAATTTTTGGCGCTTTCAGTAAGTGTTAAAACGTAGCCTAAACCTTTGATCCTGGTTAAAAGTTTCTCTAATTCAATATCAATAATTTTATTGATATGCTCTTTTTCTAAAGCATTAAATATAACCACATCATCAATTCTATTTAAAAACTCTGGAGCAAATGATTTTTTCAAAGCATTTTCTATAACGCTTCTTGTATTAGCATCTTCTTGAGCCTTTTGGGAAGCTGTGCCAAAACCAATTCCTGTTCCAAAATCTTTAATCTTACGAGCACCAATATTAGACGTCATGATTATAATCGTATTTCTAAAATCAATCTTTCTTCCTAGGCTATCTGTTAAATAACCATCATCAAGCACTTGAAGTAACATGTTAAACACATCCGGATGTGCTTTTTCAATTTCATCTAACAGAAGAACAGCATACGGTTTTCTTCTAATTTTTTCAGTAAGTTGGCCGCCTTCTTCATAACCTACATACCCTGGAGGTGCACCAACTAGTCTAGAGATAGCAAACTTCTCCATGTATTCACTCATGTCAATTCTAACAAGCGAATCTTCACTGTCAAATAATTCACGAGATAAAACCTTGGCTAACTGTGTTTTTCCAACTCCAGTTTGACCTAAAAATATAAATGAACCAATGGGTTTGTTTGGGTCTTTAAGACCTGCTCTATTTCGCTGGATAGCTTTTACCACCTTAGCAACCGCCTCATCTTGACCAATTACTTTTCCTTTTATAAGGTCTGGTAATTCAGCAAGTTTGTTAATCTCAGTTTGGGCAATTCTATTCACAGGAACGCCTGTCATCATAGAAACTACATCGGCAACATTGTCTTCAGTTACAATTTCACGATGTTGTTTGGTGTCTTCTTCCCATTTTTCTTGCGCTATAGCTAGTTCTTTTTCAATGCGCTTTTCGTCATCTCTAAGTTTTGCTGCTTCTTCATATTTTTGCTTTCTAACAACTGCATTTTTAGTTTCTTTAATATCTTCTAGTTGTTTTTCTAGCTCTATAATTTGCTTTGGCACATCTATGTTAGTAATATGTACACGAGACCCAGCTTCATCTAAAGCATCAATAGCTTTGTCTGGTAAAAAACGTTCGGTCATATATCTATTCGTTAATTTTACACAAGCTTCTATAGCTTCAGGCGTATAATCAACATTGTGATGCTCTTCATATTTTCCTTTTATGTTATTAAGAATTTCAATAGTTTCTTCAACTGTAGTTGGCTCAACAATAACTTTTTGGAATCGACGCTCTAAAGCTCCGTCTTTCTCGATGTACTGTCTATATTCATCTAAAGTTGTAGCACCAATACATTGAATTTCACCTCTTGCTAAAGCAGGTTTAAACATATTTGAAGCATCTAAACTTCCTGTTGCACCACCAGCACCAACAATGGTGTGTATTTCATCAATAAACAAAATAACATCATCATTTTTTTCAATCTCGTTCATTACGGCTTTCATGCGTTCTTCAAACTGACCACGGTATTTTGTGCCTGCTACTAAGCTTGCTAAATCTAAAGTTACCACACGTTTGTTAAATAAAATACGAGACACTTTTCGTTTAACAATTCTAAGCGCTAAGCCTTCAGCAATGGCAGATTTACCAACACCAGGTTCACCAATTAAAAGCGGATTGTTTTTCTTTCTTCTACTTAAAACTTGAGAAACGCGCTGAATTTCCTTTTCTCTTCCCACTACAGGGTCTAACTTACCTTCTTCAGCCATTGCTGTTAAATCACGCCCAAAATTATCTAAAACAGGTGTTTTAGACTTCTTGTTAGACTTTCCGGCTGGTGGGTTAAAAATATTGTCTTTAGTTGCACCATCTTCAGTACTTGAATCATCATCCTGAAATTCAGCTTTTGGTTCTATATAATTGTTATCGTTCGTAATCATAATTTTAAATTGTTCTTTAACATTATCGTAGTCAACTTTTAGCTTATTTAAAAGCTTGGTAGTGGGGTCGTTTTCGTTTCTTAAAATACAAAGCAACAAATGCGCTGTATTAATTGATGTACTTTGAAAAAGTTTTGCTTCTAAAAAAGTCGTTTTTAGAGCGCGTTCTGCTTGCCGTGTAAGGTGTAGATTCTTTTTTTGATTAGAAGCTACAGTAATATTTGGGTTTGCAGGACTTAATATTTCAACTTTACGCCTTAAATGGTTTAAGTCTATATCTAGGGCATTAAGTATATTTATTGCTTTTCCGTTACCATCGCGCAAAAGCCCTAGCATTAAGTGTTCAGTACCAATAAAATCGTGGCCTAAACGCAGTGCTTCTTCTTTGCTGTATGCAATAACATCTTTTACTCTTGGGGAAAAATTATCATCCATAATCGTTTGTCCTTTCTGCATTAAAAATAGTAAAACATTTTACTAAAGTCAAAAACTGTACCTAAAATTGTCTGTAAATTGCTAATTGACGAAAAAATCTTTATAAAATCAAAATTTTAGTGCCCATACTTATTAACCAAATAAGTCGTTTAAATTGTTAATAAATTACATGAAAAAGGAAACTTGATAGTCTTGCTATGACTACTGAAATTCTTATATTAGCATGTTTTGAAAATCACATAAAACTAAATTAAATTATTTATGGCAGAAGGAGAAAAAGTAATTCCTATTAATATTGAGGATGAGATGAAATCGGCGTACATTGATTATTCAATGTCAGTCATTGTGTCACGTGCTTTACCAGATGTAAGAGATGGTTTAAAACCAGTGCACAGACGTGTGCTTTATGGCATGCACGAACTCGGTATTAGAGCAAATACGGCACATAAAAAATCTGCAAGAATAGTTGGAGAAGTTTTAGGTAAGTATCATCCACATGGTGATACCTCGGTTTATGACGCTATGGTACGTATGGCTCAAGAATGGAGTTTGCGTTATATGCTTGTTGATGGACAAGGAAACTTTGGCTCTATTGATGGCGATAGTCCTGCGGCAATGCGTTATACTGAAGCGCGTATGCAAAAAATATCTGAGGATATGTTGGCAGATATTGATAAAGAAACAGTCGATCATAAGTTGAATTTTGATGACACCTTACAAGAACCAACAGTTTTGCCAACGCGTATTCCAGGACTTTTAGTTAACGGTGCATCAGGTATTGCAGTAGGTATGGCAACAAATATGCCGCCTCACAATTTAACGGAAGTGGTAAACGGAACCATTGCTTATATAGAAAATAACGATATTGAAATTGACGAATTGATTACTCATATAAAAGCACCAGATTTTCCAACTGGTGGAACTATTTATGGTTACGATGGCGTTAAAGAGGCTTTTCATACTGGACGAGGACGCGTCATGATGCGTGCCAAAACCAATATAGAGGAAGTAAATGGACGTGAATGTATCATCGTTGACGAGATTCCTTACCAAGTGAATAAAGCAGATATGATTAAGAAAACTGCTGATTTGGTAAACGATAAAAAGCTAGAAGGTATTTCGCTTATGCGTGATGAATCTGATAGAAACGGAATGCGCATTGTGTACGTTTTAAAACGTGATGCTATTCCAAATATCGTATTAAATAAATTATTTAAGTACACGGCGTTACAGTCTTCATTTAGTGTGAATAACATTGCATTAGTTAATGGACGTCCACAGATGTTGAACTTAAAAGAATTGATTCATTATTTCGTTGAGCACAGGCATGAAGTTGTAGTAAGACGAACTACTTATGAATTACGTAAAGCGGAAGAAAGAGCTCATATTTTAGAAGGACTAATTATTGCTTCTGATAATATAGATGAAGTAATAAAAATAATCAGAGCATCTTCAAATGCTGATGAAGCTAGAAATAATTTAATTGAGCGTTTTAAGCTTTCTGAAATTCAAGCGAAAGCTATTGTAGAGATGCGTTTGCGTCAGTTAACAGGTTTAGAGCAAGATAAATTACGTACGGAGTATGAAGAAATAATGAAAACCATTATTGATCTTAAAGATATCTTAGATAAGAAAGAGCGTAGAATGGATATCATTAAAGGTGAATTAGAAGTTGTTAGAGATAAATATGGTGATGAGCGTCGTTCGGTTATCGAATATGCAGGAGGTGATTTAAGTATAGAAGACATGATTCCTAACGAAAAAGTGGTAATCACAATTTCGCATGCAGGGTACATTAAGCGTACATCTTTAACAGAATATAAAACACAACATAGAGGTGGAGTTGGTCAAAAAGCATCAACAACACGAAACGAAGATTTCTTAGAACATTTATTTGTTGGAACAAACCACCAATATATGTTATTCTTTACTCAAAAAGGAAAATGTTTCTGGATGCGTGTTTATGAAATACCAGAAGGAAGTAAAACCTCAAAAGGGAGAGCTATTCAAAATCTTATAAATATTGCGCAAGATGATAAAGTGATGGCTTTTATATGTACTCAAGATTTAAAAGATGATGCCTATATTAATAGTCATTATGTAATCATGGCGACAAAAAAAGGCCAGGTTAAGAAAACATCTCTTGAGCAATACTCACGTCCAAGAACAAATGGTATAAATGCTATAACAATTAAAGATGATGATGTTTTATTAGAAGCAAAATTAACTACAGGTGAAAGCCAAGTGATGTTAGCATTAAAATCTGGTAAAGCCATTCGTTTTGAAGAAGCTAAAACACGACCTATGGGTCGAGGTGCTTCTGGAGTAAGAGGTATTCGTTTACAAAATGAAAAAACTGATGAAGTTATTGGTATGATTGCTGTTGATGATATGGAAAGCGATGTGCTTGTAGTGTCTGAGAATGGTTATGGTAAACGTTCTAGTTTAGAAGATTACCGTATCACCAATCGTGGAGGGAAAGGTGTAAAAACCATTTCTATTACCGAAAAAACAGGTAACTTAGTGTCTATAAAAAATGTAACTGATGATGATGATTTAATGATTATTAACAAATCTGGAATTGCTATTCGTATGGCTGTTAAAAATTTAAGAGTTATGGGTAGAGCTACTCAAGGGGTTAAGTTAATTAACTTAAAAGGAAATGATTCTATAGCCGCTGTTGCAAAAGTGATGCATGATGAAGATGAAGTAGAAGATGTTGAGAGTGCTGAAAACACTGATGTTTCAGAAGATGGCACAACTATTGATAATAATACAGACGATAATAACACTGAAAATTAAACTTAATATTATTTAAAATGAAAAAACAATTAATCATAGCTTTAGCGTTTTCAATAAGTGCATTTTCATTTGCACAAAAAAAAGAATTGAAAACTGCTGAAAAAGCTATTAAGAACAACAATTATGCAGAGGCTAAAGCGGCCATTAATCAAGCAGAGGGCTTAATGTCTGCCATGGACGCCAAATTAAAAGCAAAATTTTATTACTTAAAAGGGCAAGCATTGTATGCAAATGGTAAAGGATCAATAGCCGATATTGATTTAGCTATTGAAAGCTTAGGGAATGTTGAAGGCGCTTATGGTTCAGAAATTAAGCAGTTAAAACAAACGATGTCTAATGGCGTATTAACAACAGGTAACACGGCTTATGAAAAAAAGGATTATTCAAAAGCTTCAAAGTATTTTGAAAAGGCATACAGAATTACTGAAGTAGATACCTTATTTCTTTACTATGCTGCATCTACAGCTGTAAGTGTAAAAGAGTACGACAGAGCTTTAGGCTTATATGAAGAACTTAAAAACTTAGGTTATACAGGGATTGATAAGCAATATTTTGCCACTGACAAGGAGTCTGGTAAAGAAGTTGTTTTAGATAAAGGTACGAGGGATTTATACGTTAAAGCTGGAAGCCATATTAAACCAGGAGAACGTTTAACAGAATCTAAAAAGCCAGAAATTGTTAAAAATGTAGCATTAATATATATATCTAATGGCGATAATGAGAAAGCACTTGATGCTATAAAAGATGCTAGAGCTGAAAATCCTGAGAATGTTGACTTGATTGTAAATGAGGCTAATATTTATTTGCAATTAGATGATAAAGATAAATTTAAGGCGTTAATTGAAGAGGCGCTTGCAAAAGACCCCGAAAACGCAGTACTACATTATAATGTTGGAGTTGTTAATATGAATAATGGAGATATGGATAAAGCTCAAGCTTCTTATGAGAAGGTATTGGCTCTAGACCCTTCGTTTACTAATGCTGCTTTAAACCTTTCAAATTTATTTATTGAAAAGGGGAATGTTGTCATTGAAGATATGGGTAAATTAGGAATGAGTAAATCTGATGATATTAAATATAAAAAATTGAAGGTTGAAAAAAATGCCCTTTTTCAAAATGGAGCAGATGTTTTAATTAATTTCATGGCAAAAAACACAGATGCTAATTCTAATATTTTACTACAGTTAAAAAACATCTATAATGCTTTAGGTGATACTGAAAAAGCAAAAGAGATTGGAGCTAAATTGGATGCCATGGCAGGCGACGAGTAAAATATATTTCAGTTTATTGATATATAAAAAATGCCGCTCATGAGCGGCATTTTTTATATTACTTTTTTAATAACACGTAGTTTATGTGTATGTCTGTTTTTGTGAACATTGTATATGCCAGAGTGGTCTAAACGATCTATTCTAACTTTGCCGTGAGCGTGTATAATATAGTTGTCTTTCATAATGATGCCAACATGAATAATAGCGCCTTCGCTGTTATCAAAAAAAGCCAAATCACCTGGTTCACTTTCTTCTATAAAGCTTAATGCTTCGCCTTGTGTGGCTTGTTGTGATGCATCACGCAATAATTTATAACCGTTTAATTTGTAAACCATTTGCGTAAAACCAGAACAATCAATTCCAAAAGGTGTTTTTCCGCCCCATAAGTATGGCGAGTTTAGAAAAGTAAATGCGGTTATAATTATATTGGGTTTTTCAATTATTCTGTCAATTGAATGGCCATCATATTTATGCTTCAATAGGGAAAGACCATTTATACTAGATCCAATAGTAATTGGAAATAATTGTTTGTTTTCATCTTCAATAAATTCTACTAAATCCGTTGACAATTTGGGTGTTTCTTTATTGAGAGATTTATATTGGTCTTCAGATATTTCAACATATTGTTTGTTATCCACCCAACCTTCATATTTATCAAAAGCCAATCTAATTTTGCTCCATTGTTTACGTTGCTCTAAAATTTTAAAAAAGTCACCGTAAATCACTTGCGAAACTAATTCGCTAGTGTCTGCAGGTTCATCTCGAAGCGGAACAATGCTTAAATTACAAATACCGTATTGCATAAAGTTAATATCTATTGACTATTTCTATTAATTATTTATGCATTTTATAAATCAAAAATGGGTTTAAATAATTTAATATTAAGTTCGCTAAATGTTTCATAACTAGTAAATAATAACAATATATAATATCAAGAGCGTTCTATAATCATTGCTGATGCACCACCACCACCATTACAAATTGCAGCAGCACCAATTTTAGCATTATTTTGTTCTAAAACATTTAATAAAGTAATCAGAATTCTTACACCTGAGCATCCAAGCGGATGTCCGAGAGAAACAGCGCCACCATTAACGTTAACATTTTTATCAGTAAGGCCTAAAATTTTCATATTAGCTAAACCCACTATAGCAAAGGCTTCATTAAATTCAAAAAAATCAACATCTTGTATTTTAACTCCAGCTTTATCAAGTGCTTTTGGTAAAGCTTTTGCAGGAGCAGTTGTAAACCATTCAGGTTCCTGAGCTGCATCTGCATAACTCTTTATAGTTGCTAAAGGTTTTAAGCCCAGTTCTTCTGCCTTCTCCTTGCTCATTAAAATCATAGCGCCTGCACCATCATTTATAGTGGATGCGTTGGCTGCAGTTACAGTGCCATCTTTTGTAAAAGCTGGTCGTAACTGAGGTATTTTATCCATCCTAACATTGGTGTATTCTTCATCTTTAACAACAATTAGAGGTTCTCCACGACGTTGAGGAACTTCAACAGGAACTACTTCATTATTGAATTTACCTGTTTCCCAAGCCTCAGAAGAACGCTTATACGATTGAATAGCATAAGCATCTTGTGCTTCTCTAGAAAACTCATATTTAGTAGCGCAGGCATCAGCACAAACACCCATGGCGTTTTGATCATAAGCATCAACTAAGCCATCCTTCTGCATACCATCAATTAATGTAGTTGGTCCAAACTTTGTGGCGCTTCTAGCGTATAAATAGTGTGGAATAAGACTCATATTTTCCATGCCACCAGCAACAACAATATTAGTGTCGCCTAAAGCAATAGACTGAGCAGCTTGCATAACGGTTTTCATACCAGAAGCGCAAACTTTATTTATAGTTGTGCAAGGTACAGTATTTGGTATGCCGGCATAAATAGCAGCTTGTCTTGCAGGTGCTTGTCCAGTGCCAGCCTGTACAACATTACCCATTAAGACTTCTTCAACCAACTCGGGTTTTAAATTTATTTTATCCAAAGCGCCTTTTATCGCAATAGCACCTAATTTAGGAGCAGGAATAGTTGATAAAGCGCCTAAAAAACTTCCTATTGGAGTTCTTGCAGCAGAAACAATAACGACTTCTCTATTCATCAATCTAACATTTTAGTATAGTTATTGAACTTGTCTTAGCTTTTTCTTTTACCTGCAAAATTTACATTTTGCACTCTAAATTTCACTCTTTTTTGACAACGTAACTTAGGCTATGTTTAAAAAAAAGATTTTATTAGTGTACAAAAGCCAAACTTTTCGGTTTAAAAAAAAAGTTAAGATAAGTTCATTGCGAAAATAATGATTTTTTAGTAGAAATTTGAAAGATTAGATGTTTATAAAAAATGGTAAAAGCTTATAAATTTATTACATTTGATTTCTAGATGAAAGACTTCATAAATAAACTATATAGAAACCATTCCTTAATTTATAAAGGACTGTTATTTATATGTACAACACTTTTAATTGTATACCTATTTCCTAAAAGCGGAAAGTTTAAATATAATTTTGAAAATGGGAAACCATGGCAGTCTGAAAGTTTGCAGGCACCTTTTGATTTTGCAATTAAAAAGACTGATGAAGAAATAGCATTAGAAAAAAAGAGCATTATCGATAATGCCATGCTATATTTTGATTTAGATAATTCTATACATAAAAAGGTTAATGATGCTTACGAAGAACAGTTTAAGGCAACTTTTTCTGATACTTTACCAAACAGTATTTCTAAAAAATTATTCAAAACAGGTAAAAATATTGTATCAGAGTTATATAAATATGGTGTTTTAAGTGAGGATTTCGATTTTTCTAAAGACAGAACCGTTGTTATTCTTGATGGAAGAGAAAAAATACTAGATGGTTTTTATTCAAGCTTGATAGAACAAAACGATGTTACAGCGGTTATAGAAAACATATTAGGCAAAAACAATTTGTCGAATTATAAAACAGAATTTGTTGCCTTGTGTTTCGATTTGATTGAGCCTAACATAACATTTAATAAAATATTTACAGATAAAGCAATTCAAGATGAATTAAGCAGAATTTCTTTTACCAGAGGAAGTATTGCAAAGGAAACCTTAATTGTGTCTAAAGGTGAAGTGGTTGAAGGCGATAAATATCAAATTCTAAAATCTTTACAGTCTGAATACGAATCTCAAGTTTGGAATGAAGCTAACTATAATTGGGTATTATTTGCATATACTTTACTAGTTGCTTTAGTATTATTAATGTTACTCTTGTTTTTAAGAAAGTACAGGGTAGAGGTTTTTGAGAATAACACAAAAGTCACATTCATCTTTTTTAATATCTCATTGATGATATTCATTACTACGCTAGTAGTAAATTATGATGCAAAATACATTTACATTGTTCCAATTTCTATATTACCGTTGGTGTTTAAGGCGTTTTTTGATGCGAGATTAGGTTTATTTGCTCATGTTCTTACCGTGCTTTTATTGGGCTTTATAGTGCCTAATAGCTATGAGTATATGTTTCTGCAAATAATAGCAGGTATTGTAACTATTCTAACCGTTTCAGAGTTGTACAAGCGAGCTAATCTGTTTATTTCAGTAGGGCAAATAACGCTCATTTATATTATAGCTTATTTTGCATTTTTTGTAATTCATGAAGGCAGTATTGAAACACTTAAATGGGAAACATTTATATGGTTTATCTTGGGTGGATTAGCCACCTTGTTTGTTCAACCTTTAATTTATGCTTATGAAAAGCTTTTCGGGTTGGTTTCAGATGTTTCTCTTTTAGAACTTTCTGATACAAATACCAAGTTGCTTAAGGAGTTGTCAAATAAAGCACCAGGAACCTTTCATCATTCATTAAACGTAGCAAATTTAGCTGAATCTTCAGCAAATGAAATAGGTGCAAACGCCATGTTGGTTAGGGTAGGAGCTTTGTATCATGATATTGGTAAAATGAAGAATCCTACATACTATACTGAAAATCAATCTACTGGTATCAATCCCCATGATGAGTTATCCTCAAAAGAAAGTGCAAGAATAATTACGGATCATGTTATTAATGGTATTGAGATAGCTAGAAAAAATAATTTACCAGATAGAGTTATAGATTTTATTAGGACACATCATGGCACAAGTGTAGTGTATTATTTTTACGTGCAAGAGAAAAAGGATTATCCAGATACTGAAGTAGATAAAGCAGATTTTAGTTACCCTGGACCTAAGCCATTTAGTAAAGAAACCGCTATTTTAATGATGTGCGATAGTATTGAGGCGGCATCTAAAAGTTTAAAAGAACCAACATCTACAAAGATAGAGTCCTTTGTTGAAAATATTATAAATAAGCAAATTGAAGAAGGACAATTTTTAAACGCAAATATTACTTTTAAAGAAATTGAATCCATAAAAAAAGTACTAAAACACAAGCTTGCAAATATTTATCATTTAAGGATAGAATATCCTGAATAAAATCGAAAAAAATTAAATAAAATAGTTGTTTGCTTTAAGATGAAAACTTACATTTGCATCCGCATTTAAATGTGATGTTCTTAAAGCAGTATTGGAGAGGTGCCTGAGTGGCCGAAAGGAACGGTTTGCTAAATCGTCGTACCTCAAAAGGGTACCCGGGGTTCGAATCCCCGTCTCTCCGCAAATTTTTTTAATAGATATTGATAATCAATTCGGGGTGTAGCGTAGCCCGGTTATCGCGCCACGTTTGGGACGTGGAGGCCGCAGGTTCGAATCCTGCCACCCCGACAAAA